>JAGLYS010000230.1 GCA_023132105.1 Caldifarciminota bacterium | reverse complement strand
AGAAAATTAAATAATCAAATAGAAAGTATATTTTTCATGCCTGCTCTTAAATATTCCTTTGTCAGTTCTACTCTTGTTAAAGATATTATACTCCATGGTGGAAATGTTGAATCTTTTGTAACAAAATATGTTGAAAATAAATTAGAAGAAAAATACAATGCCATACGATAAGATAGCTACATATTACGATAAAATAAATTATGATATAGATTATATAGAATGGACGGATTATTTGGAAACCCTGATTTTGAATTATAATAATAAATCCAAACAGATATTGGATTTTGCATGTGGAACAGGAACAATAACTCACTATCTGCATAAAAAGGGATTTGTTATATCTGGCATCGATGAATCTGCAAATATGATTCAAAAAGCTAAAAGTAAGTATAAGGATATCGATTTCTTTCACACAACGATATTTAATTATTCCCCCGAAAGAAAGTATGATGTAATAATTTCGACATTTGACAGCATAAATACAATAACAAACGAAGAGATTTTATTGGAAACATTCAAGAAGATATTTTCACTGCTAAAAAGGAACGGAATTTTTATTTTTGATATCAATACTCAATACGGGTTTAGAGCACTGAATGATGAGTTTACCTATACCAAAGAATATATGAATATTTTTTCCGTCTGGAAAATGAATTATGATAAATTATCAAAAATCGGCAAATTACATCTGACAATCTTTGATAAACAAAGTTCCGATATTTATAGTCGTGATGATTTTATATTATATGAAAAAGTATATTCGATTAGTAAACTAAAGAAATATTTAAAGAAAGCAGGATTTATGAATTTAGACATACTGGATCATTTAACAATGAAATCCCATTTAAGAAATTCTTATAGGGTGGATTTTGTATCCGTTAAACAGGAGTGAAATATGGATAGATTATGGGCTCCATGGAGAATGAATTATATTAGGCAGGCAAATGAAGTAGAAGATGAAGAATGTTTTATCTGTAAGGCGATAGAACATACAAGCGATAGGAATAATCTTGTAGTTGCTGAGTTTTCTCATGTAATTATCCTTCTTAACAAATACCCTTACAATAATGGACATATTATGATTGCACCTAAGAAACATCTAAGTAATATAAAAGATATGGATAATGAGATAAAACTCGAATTGATGAACTGTATTTCAATAAGTACAAATATTTTAGAACAGGTGTTAAACGCTGAGGGGTTTAATATTGGTATAAATATGGGAAGAGTAGCTGGTGCAGGTGTTCCGGATCATCTTCATATCCATATAGTTCCACGATGGAATGGTGATACTAATTATATGCCTATAATTAGTGATACAAAAATTATTAGTCAAAGTATTGAAGAGGCTTATACAATACTGAAAAAGGCCTTTATGGAGTATAAAGATGGGATATAAATGGAATATCAGTTCTGTTAATGAAAATAAAAAGAAGACAATTTGTTTATTAATATTTCTAATATTAGTATTTATTGGTGTATATTCTTTTTACGGTTTTATTTGGTTTTTAATATCCTTTGTGTTTTTAATTGGGTCACTAAGTAGCTATTTTATGAGAACTTACTACATATTTACTGACAATCATATTGAAATTAAATCATTCCTATCTCACTTAAAAAAGGAATGGTCATACTATAGAAGTTATTATGAAGATAAAAACGGTATTTTTTTAAGCCCCTTTGGGAAACCTTCGAGATTGGAAAATTTCAGAGGTATTTATATAAGGTTTGGTACTGGAGACAGAGACCTAATAAGAAAAATTATTAAGGATAAAATCGAAATCAATTTGAGGGAATCTTCGGAGAAACAAAGATAACTTTTTCTCTTGTTAAAACAACCGTACCTGGTTTTACCTTCCTTGGTTTTCTAACATATCTTATCTCCGTATAACTAATGGGAACTAAATTACTATTTCTCATTTTGCTAAAATAAGCTGCTATTTCAGCCGCCTTCTCTATATCGTCTGGAGGAGGATTCTCACCCTGATATCTTAGTACAATATGACTCCCCGGTGCTTCCCTTACATGGAAGAATATATCTCCGGGATTTGAAAAATGTAAAGTAAGTTCATCATTCTCTTTGTTGTTTCTGCCCACATAGACTATACTCCCGCTTTTCAGTTTAAAATATTTAAATCCTTTCTTGTGAACCTTTCTTCTTATTACACTATCCGTTGCCCACATATTGAAAAGATATTCCAATCCATTCTGTAATACTCTGATTTTTTCATTCAGGTTATCTATCTCCTTTTCCAGCTTATCTCTTCTGATTATTGCTCTTCTCCTCTTTTGTTTTATATTTTCCGCCTTATTATAATAATACTTTGCATTGTTTTCGGGAGAAAGCTCGGTTTTTAATTTGATATTATATTGGATTTCTCCCCCATTATTATAATACTGTAAAACCACATTACTTTCCCCCTTTCTGATTTTATGTTTATTGAACATTATTGCATTTGCCCAGTCGATATATTGCTGTTCATTTGTATTGTAATGTTTATTTATATTTTCAATTAACTTGCTCTTTTTTTGTATCTGATCCTTGATCTTTCTAATAATTATAGATTTACAATACTCTTTCTCTTCAATAAGAAAAGCATTTAGGAATTCGGATAATATCTCAAGAATATTCGTTTTTTTATATTTATCATAATTTATAACCTCTATTCTATTCCCTTTAATGAAACTATATAAAGGATTATATCTTTCCAGGAGATATTTAAGTTCCTCGGAAGATTTAATTTCGACATCTCCACTCCCTTCAATATTATTTTCAATATTACAGATCAGTTCGGATATATTACTACCCCTATATCTTCCGCCAAGAGACAATTTTTCATAAAATGGTAGAGTATTATCTATTGTGAATGTTGTATCTATCCTATATCTTTTGTCGCTTGTATAGGTTATCTTATATAAACAGTCGGTAATGATTATTGATAATCTCCCTGTAAACAGTATTATCAAATGTCTCTCTATTTCATTTATACGGTCTTTTTTTACTAATTTAATATCGATTACTCTATCAAGAGATAGTTGGTTTATACTTTTTATAATATAATCGTTACAATAATTGAAATGTTTACTTTCCCGACACAGGTGAATATCCTCTTTATATGGTAACATCACTATGTGTTTCCCATAAGTACATAATAAATTCTCCCTATTTGTATAAATAAAAATAATATTTTTACCAATTTCTACACCTTTTATCTTACTTTCAATAAATTTTTCATTAAGTTTTCTTACCAAATAGAAGAAATCAAAATTCTTTAGCTTCATTGAATTTGCTTAATTTTTCATTGCATATTCGCAGTCTTTGAGAAACCGTTATTAATATTGCTTTTAAAACCTTCAATCCTATCTTAGGATATTTTTCTTGTATGTCATCGAAACATTTTTTTGTTATAACAAGCATTATAGAAGGTTTTGAAACCACACAAGATGCAGACCTTGGTGTTTCTTCAATAATTGACATCTCTCCAATGTAACTGTTTGGACCAATAATTGCCAATACTTTCTCTTTTCTGTCATCACCTGTGATAAATACAGTGGCTTCTCCTCGAAGGATAACATACATTATTCCCCCCATCATATCCTTTCTAAATATGTGAAAGCCATTTCCATATTCCTTTACAAATGCGAGTTTTAGAACTTCTTTTATATCATCCTCACTTAGATCTTTAAATATCGAAACAGATTTTATATCACTAAGATAATCTTCTTTATTAAGATGCATATTGTCACTCCTTTATAGTTTGTAATAATTTTTTAATATGTCTAATTGCAAATCCGTTTTTATATTCTATATATGTATTTATCTCTTTATCACGGGCATTAAGTAATTTCTCAACACATTTACATAGATAAACACTATTGCTTTTCTTGATTATCAAACTCTTATCAATCATTAATTGCAATATTGCCAGATAGGATTCATTCTCACTTCTTTCGCAACTGAAACCATTCTTGTTCATCTCCAAGATCAAATCATTAAATTTATCCGTGATATCCCTCTTTAATATTTTTTTATTATACAGTATTTTATATAATCTCCCCTTGAATGACTTATCCAATACATTTAAAAGTTCATTACAATTATTCTTATCATCCAGTATAACATAGCACAGGAATTTATCCATTTTTAGATCACTCGAATAAGCATTCCACTTCATTGTATTGGCAAGTTCAATAGCTTTGTTCAATGAATCGATCGCTTGTTCCCATTCTTCATTCCACATTTCAGTATTCCCCATATTGCCATATGCAATTGTTTCCCCTCTCTTATAACCTATTTCTTTTGCTGTTTTAATACATTCTCTAAATATATTCAATGCTATCTTATGATTATTAAGAAGAGCATATATCATTCCTTTATTGTTGTATACCTTAATTAGATCTGCCTTTGAACAATATTTTTTTACTACCCCTTCCATCTCTTTTGTAATTTCCAATGCTTTTAAATATTCACCCTTTTCTATAAGAAAAATTGCCATATTTATCCGAACACTCACTAAAGATATTTTATCATTCTGCAGATCAGCAAGCTTATGCAGTATTTCCAGATTTTCGATAGCTTCACTTAATTTTCCTGTCGAATAATAATACATCGATAGAGATTTATAATAAAGTATTTTATGATACTCATTAATAATATGATTTTTGGCTATATTTAAGTATTTAAAAGCTATATCTATTTCATCTTTTAAATAACTATATTTGGATAATTGCATATATATATCGAATTTTTTTACAATCTTACTTCCACTATTCAGTAATCCCTTAAGCATCTCCGATGCATCATCGATTCTTCCTGTCCTTTCATATACAATTGCCTTGTTGTAGATTAATGAGTTTATTTTATCGGGATCATTTGAAAATGTTTTCATTCCGTTATTTATCAAATTCTTTTCTTTATCGTAATCTGAAATATGATCATAGTAATTAATTTCAGCTTTTAAAATATCGAATTCAAATTCAGTGTCCCTCTCAAATCTTTGTGTCAAAAATCTTATATTGTCTATTATATTTTTCATTTCATCATATTCCAGACGATAATAATAGTACTTCAATACAGAATTAAAATATATCTTTACTTTTTGTAAATTCTCTGATTTTATAAAATGATATAGAATATCTGTTAGATATTTATTTTCCTTATCTATAGATTCCAGTTGCATACCAATCAAGTTATGAATTAATTTCTTATTATGATTTAGAACTGTATTATATATTGCATCTCTTTCTATATTATGTAAAAAAACAAGATAATTACCCTTATCTTTTATGAAATTTATATTTATAAGAGATTCGATATGTTTATCTATTCCTTCTAAAGAAATATTTAATTTTCTCATAATGTATGATAGATCACTTTTTTTGAATCTTATTCCGAAGCATGAACCGATTTGAAGAATAAGCTTTTCATTATCGGATAATCTGTCAAATCTTGCAAGAATAATCCCTTCTACGGTTTCAGGTAAAATTACATTATTGATATCCAATCCCTTATTATTTTGCCCTATCAAGATCCTGCTAATTTCCTCAATATAGAAAGGATTTCCACCTGATTTATTTACAATCTTATTTATTACTTTATCATTAAAACTGTCTTTAAGAATATCCTCTAACATTTTCCTTTGTTCCGTTACACTCAAAGGAAAAAGATTGATAATTAGTCCGTTATCAATCAACCATTTATCAATTTCATAATCGCTTCTACTGGTGAACAAGTATACCAAACCACCTATATCATTAGATTCATTTATCAAGAACCTTATCACTGCATCCGATGCTTTATCTATCCAATGATAATCTTCGATTTGAATCAGCAATCGTTTATTTTGTTCTTTTGCAATATCAGAAACAATTGCTATTAACTTAATAAAAGAATGTTGAATTAATTTTATAATGTTTTTTTCAACACCAATATTAATTGAATCTTTAAAAGATCTCATCCTCTCAAGAGGTAATAATAATTCATTCTCAAAATCAATATCATAATATTTTGATTTGGATTTAATTAATTCCATAATACTATTTTGAGAAAATATTTTATTGATAATATCGATTAAAGGATAAAAAGGACTTTTCACATAAGATATCGTATGTCCCTTAAGCATGTAAATAGATTCACTATTCTTTTCTAAAATTTCATTTGCCAGTCTTGACTTCCCTATACCACCTTCTCCTCTAATAACAATCTTGTTTCCCTTATTTTCTGAGATAAAATTCTCAATTTTTTTAAATTCCTTTTCTCTTCCGATAAAACACCTGGCTTTTATATCCCCCTTCTCCCATCTCTCTATAAATTCATCCTTGATCCCCTCTACGAGATATGTTTTTATCGTTTTCTCTCTACCCTTTAATTTTAACTCTTTGAAATCTTTAAATATAAACTGCTTACATGACATTTTGTATACTTCGTTACTCACGAGAATATTGTTCAATGGAGCATTACTCTGTAATCTTTCTGCTACATTTACAGTATCTCCCATTACCGTATAATCTCTTTCTCTCCCTTTTCCTGCTTTACCCGTTACAACAAGACCGTTATGAATACCGATGCGAAGATTTAATTTGTTATTTCTATCTTCTATTGTATCATTAATTTTATTCAGGTATGAAATTATATCGATTGAAGCTCTTAATGCCCTTTCGACATTTGACTCCGTTGAAATTTGAGCTCCGAACAAAGCCATAATGAGATCGCCTTCATATTTATCTATAAATCCATGGTATTTTTCTATTAAATCAGTAAATATATTGAAAATTTCATCAATAACATTCTTCACATCTTCAGGATCAAGATATTCGGCAAGTGTAGTGAATCCATGTAAATCTAAGAATAGTATAGCGATTTTCCGTCTTTCGCCATATTTCAATTGTTGATCAAATTTATTTTCTCTGAGGTGTTTCGGTCTGATTTTCCTTATTTCCGAAAGCATTTCCTTACCATAACTCATATGCGATTATAACATAGTATAATTATATTGACAATTAGTATTTAAAATAGAGGGCACAAACGGGAATGATAACGCCAACGGGAACGGATCGTAGGGGACCAATAATTATTGCTCCATCTCTCTCACCCTCCCCTGTCATTCCTGTAAAAACATGAATCTGCTCCTTCCTGTCCTCCCAATATTACTTCCTTCCCCTTCGTGCAATTCGTTACAAATTCGTGAAATAAAGCTAAATATTATTCCCCTCTTTTTGTGCAATTCGTTATAAATTCGTGAATTCGTGGTGGTTCTCTCCTCTCTCCCTTCGTAAAATTAAATATAAAATTTATTCTATCTCAATTTGAAGTTGATCCTTTTTTGTTGTATCACCCTTTTTTATATATATTTTCTTAATTATTCCCTCTACAGGTGATAGAATCTCATTTTCCATTTTCATTGCTTCGAGAATAAGCAATTTTTGACCTATTTGAACCTTATCCCCCTCTTTTACAAATATACTACTTATCGTTCCGGGAATGAAAGTACTTATCTTTTTTTTATCTTTTACCGCTTTATAAATTGTTCTTCTATTTTTCAAGCTTTCTGGAATATATGTTTCATATTCTGTATAATTTATATTAATCTTTTCTTTTTTCATACCACCCCCCCTACAATGGTATATTACCATGCTTTTTATCCGGTAATGATTTCTTTTTATCAATAATAAAATTGAGCCCTAAAATTATATTTTTTCTCGTTTCATCCGGATTAATTACGGCATCAACATATCCTCTCGAAGCAGCAATATATGGATTTGCAAACTTCTCAGTATATTCTTTTATCTTAATTTTTCTCATTTCAGCCGGATTAGGTGAATTCAATATCTCCTTTCTAAATATGATATTTGCAGCACCTTCAGGTCCCATAACTGCAATTTCAGCTGTTGGCCATGCATAAACAACATCTGCTCCCAGATGTTTACTACACATTGCTATATAACCACCACCGTAAGCTTTTCTAATAATTAATGTCAATTTTGGGACAGTTGCTTCGGAATATGAATATAGTAATTTTGCACCATGTCGTATTACTCCCGAATATTCTTGATCTATGCCAGGTAAATATCCGGGCATATCAACAAATGACAATAAAGGAATATTAAAGGAATCACAGAATCTAACGAATCTGGCTGCTTTATCGGATGAATCTACATCCAGAACACCTGCAAGTATTAATGGTTGATTTGCAACTATTCCAATTGGTTTACCATCCATATGAGCAAAACCCACAACGATATTTGAAGCCCATCCCGATTGTACTTCGAAGAATTCCGATTTATCCACTATACTTGCAACTATATCTCTAATATCATAAGGTTTCTTAGGGTTCTCGGGTAAAATAGATGTTACATCGAATTTTTCAATATTCGGTTCAACGGAATATGTTGTTTGCGGGGTTTCTCTATAGTTGGATGGTAAAAATTCAAATAATTTTCTAATTTGCTTAAATGTTTCCTGCTCGCTATTAGAAATGAAATGTGCATTTCCCGTAATAGTAAAATGTGTTTCAGCTCCCCCCAACTCCTCTTTGCTGATATCCTCACCAAGTACAGTCTTAATAATTTGAGGTCCTGTAATAAACATATTTGATATATCTCTAACCATAAAAACAAAATCTGTAAGTGCCGGGGAATATACGGCACCACCTGCACATGGTCCAAGTATTACCGATATTTGCGGTATAACACCTGAAGCAAGTGTATTACGATAGAATATATCTCCATAACCTGCGAGAGCATCAACACCTTCCTGAATCCTTGCCCCACCCGAATCATTTATACCGACAACAGGTACACCCGCTTTTATGGCAAGATCCATTATCTTCGTTATCTTTAGTGCGTGCATTTTCCCCAAACTGCCACCCGCCACGGTGAAATCCTGAGCATAGACACATACCTTTTTATTGTTAATTCTACCAATGCCTGTTATTACACCGTCTGCTGCTAATTTCTTTTTATCTAAACCAAATTCTTTTGCCCCATGTTCAACAAAAAGATCTGTTTCTAAAAATGTGTTTTTATCAAGTAATGCATTTATTCTATCTCGTGCGGTTAACTTCCCTTTCTCATATTGCTTTTCAATTGCAGTCTCTCCCCCTCCCTTCTTTATTATCTCTTTCTTATTAAACCATGATCTAATTGTCTCATTTATACTCATATACATCTCCTATTTCATTACTGATTAATTATATACAACATCTTATATAAAAGTCAAGCAAAACAAATATTCAAGTGTGATATGTACAATATGTGCAATATTATTCTATATTATGCGATATTATTAATTATTATGCTATATATACAACCGCAAAAGCAATATATTGTCATCTGGTATAGAATGTGTCATCGTGAATCCTGACCTGCGTCAGGACAGGTTTATTTCAGGATCTGGGAGAGGGAGAGAGGGATCCACCACGAATTCACTAATTTATAACGAATTTCACAAAGAGAGTGGAATAATTTTTATCTTGATTTCACAAATTTGTAGCGAATTACACGAATGGAGAAGAGAATATTTTTTTACATTGATTTCACGAATTGAAGCCAATTTCACGAAAGAGAATAGGGCAGACACAGGGGTCTGCCCCTACAATTTGCAATTTATGATTCACAAATAAACCATGTCATTTCGAACGAAGTGAAGCAAGAAGAGTAGTACGAAATGACATAAAAGTGAGGTATTATAATGTGAGATACTGAAATAAATTCAGCATGACATGGAAAGGAATGAGATGTCTAAAACAAATAATGTCACCCTGAACTTGTTTCAGGGTCTCTTGCCCCTGATTGTGGGATTGCTTCGTCGTTTTACTCCTCGCAATGACAATTTCACAAATTTGCAATTTACTATTTACGGTTTACGATTTATATAATTACAACTTGCAACTACTATATATGCAAATTTGCCTGTTTCTTTCCATATATCCTTTGACAATTAAAACCTTTTTTGATATAATCCGACAGGAATGGCAAAGATTATATCATTAGCTAATCAAAAAGGTGGAGTAGGTAAAACCACCACTGCTGTTAATCTCGCAGCCTGTCTTGCCGTAGCAGAGAAGAAAGTTTTATTGATTGATACGGATCCACAAGGCAATGCAACAAGTGGTGTGGGATTAGATCCTTCACAAATCGATACGACTATATATGATATGTTTTTAGGGCAAAAGGAAATTAAAGAAATAGTTAGAAACACGGATATCGAATATCTTAATATCGTACCTTCGAATATCTCACTTGTTGCCGTTGAGGTAGAACTTGTCAATATTAAGCAGAGGGAACTTATTCTTAAAAAGCAGGTAGATAAGATTAGAGATGAGTATGATTATATTATTATAGATTCACCACCTTCGCTCGGTATTTTAACTATAAATGCACTTGCGGCATCGAAAGCTTTGATAATCCCAATACAAAGTGAATTTTATGCACTTGATGGGCTTAGTAAATTACTTAATACTGTAAAACTTGTTCAGGAACGATTAAATTCTGATCTCTATATAGATGGTGTTTTACTTACAATGTATGACACAAGACTTAATTTATCTCACCAGGTTGAGGATGAGGTAAAAGAATATTTTAAGGATCAACTGTTTAAGACAATTATTCCCCGAAATGTCAAATTAGCAGAAGCTCCGAGTTTCGGTAAGCCAATAATTTTATATGATTCTACAAGCCAGGGGGCTTTAAGTTATCTAAAACTTGCAAAAGAGATAATAGATAAATATGAGCAGCCATAAGAGAAAAGCTTTAGGGAAAGGGCTTGATGCTCTTATACCTGAAAATAGAGATATCAAAGA
Source organism: Caldifarciminota bacterium (assembly GCA_023132105.1). Lineage (GTDB taxonomy): Bacteria > Hydrothermota > 32-111 > QNBC01 > QNBC01 > JAGLYS01. The sequence continues at coordinate 12,200 of JAGLYS010000230.1, read as the reverse complement.
AAAAATATTGGAAATTGATGTTAATTTGATCGATCCAAATCCATATCAACCCCGATCATTTATCGAAGATCCCAATCTAATTTCTCTTATTGATTCCATCAAAGAAAAAGGTATTATCGAACCTATTATTGTCAGGGATAAGCCTGGCAATAGGTATGAAGTAGTATGCGGAGAGAGGAGACTCGAAGCTTCCAAAAGAGCAGGGAAAGAGAAGATACCTTCAATAGTAAAAGATTTGTCGGATAGAGAATCTCTTGAGCTTGCTTTAGTCGAAAATATACAGAGAGAAAGCTTGAACCCTATTGATGAGGCGAGAGGATTTAAACGGCTAATGGATGAATTTGGGGCAACACAAGAGGATGTAGCAAGGGAGATTGGTAAATCAAGGGCATCCATAACGAACACAATAAGATTACTAAGGTTACCTATGTTTATACAGGAGATGATAATTAGAGATGAAATTAAGGAGGGGCATGCAAGGGTCCTTCTCAGGATCGATAGTGATGTTGATAAAATCAATATAGCAAGAAGGGTGAAAAAAAACGGTTTATCTGTTAGAGATGTAGAAAAACTTATTGAACCAAAGTTCAAGAGGAAAAAGAAAGAGGAAAATCCTGATTTATATATTCAGGAAATAGAATTGCAATTGTCGAGGTATCTCGGGACAAAAGTGAAAATAAATAGGAATGGCTCAAAAGGTCGAATAAAGATAGATTTTTATTCGGATGAGGAATTTGCCAGAATTATTGAAACGATAGGGCAATTTAAAAACGAAGAGGTCTAATAATGGATATAGAAAAAACATTGAATACTCTTTCAAGTGCATTCGGGTTAAGTTCATTTGAAGACAGTGTTATTGAAAAAACGGAAAAGATATGTAAACCATTATCAGATAAAACATATTTTGATAAAGCAGGAAATTTAATAGCATATAAAAAAGGAACGGAAGGGAAGAATAAAGTGATAATTGCAACACATATAGATGAAATCGGATTGATTGTCTCCGGAATCGAAGAGAATGGCTTATTGAGATTCAATACAATCGGTGGTGTTGATATTAGAATTTTACCGGGGTCAGAGGTAGTCGTATTAGGGGAAAAGCATTTGAATGGAGTAATAGGTTCGATACCCCCTCATTTCCAAAACAGAGGGGGGATATTAAAACCTTATGAAAAAAGTGAACTTTATATCGATACGGGATTCGATGGAAAATCTATTAGGAAATATGTTGATATAGGAACACCGGTTGCATTCAGACCTAAATTTATAAACTTAAAAAACTCGAAATGTTCCAATAAAAGTTTTGATAATAGATCTAGTTGTGTGGCTTCTCTATATGTGCTTGAGCTTTTAAGGAAATATAATCATAAATGGGATGTATATAGTATCTTCACTTTACAGGAAGAATATACAATGCTCGGAGGGCGAACAGCAGGATATAATACCATACCTGATCTTGCTATTGCAATGGATGCAACATTCGGTCAACAACCCGGTGTTTCTGACGACCAGGGATATGATATAGATAAAGTATTAACTATATCCCGGGGACCAAACCTTCATATCAAGGCGACGGAAGATCTTATGGATTTAGCCGATGAAGAAAAAATCCCATATGAGATAGAAGTATCTCCGAGAATGAGTGGAACGGATGCAATGGGTTTGCAAACAACGGGTAAAGGAATCCCGACAGTGCTTATATCATTGCCTATTAGAAATATGCACACATCATTAGAGACGATTAATATAAATATTATTAAAACGGCAAGCAAGCTTGTTGCACGGTTTATTGCATCGCTGGATTCAAATTATGAAAATAGATTCGAGTAGGGAGTTCCAATGATTATTGCAAATTTAAGCAATGCTATGGGCATATCCGGAAATGAGTTTGAAATACGATCATTACTATATAAATTAGCAAAAAAATATGCAGACTCGATAAAAATAGATGTAATGGGCAATATCATTGCATATAAGAAAGGGGCAAAAAGTAAAAGAAAATTAATGATTGCAGCTCATATGGATGAGGTTGGCTTTGTCATTACCGGCATCGATGATAAGGGCTTTCTTAAAATCGCAAGGGTAGGTGGTATTGATCCGAGGATATGTGTGGATAAAAGGGTAGTTGTCGGGAGAGATAAAATACCCGGAGTTATTACATCCAAACCAATTCATCTGTTAAACAAATCCGAAAGAGAGAAGATAGTTCCGTTTTCATCACTTCTTGTAGATATTGGTGCAAAGGACAAAAATGAAGTAAAAAAATATGTGAAATTAGGCGATTCAATCGTATTCGATACAATATTTGAGAAATTAAATCAGAAAATAATAAAGGGAAAAGCACTTGATGATAGACTTGGCTGTTATATAGTTCTTGAACTCTTAAAAAAGGAGCATAAGGATGATTTATATGCTGTTTTTACAGTTCAAGAAGAGGTTGGTTTAAGAGGGGCTAATGTAGCTGCATACAGCATTATGCCTGACTATGCCGTAATACTTGAGGCAACGGGAGCACAAGATTTTCCTAACAAGAAAGATATAAATATATCACCTGAGCTTGGGAAAGGCACATGTATCACCATAAAGGATGGAAATTCATTCGCTTCACCGGAACTCCTCGATATGAGCATTAAACTTGCAGACAAGTATAATATACCATATCAATTTAAAAAAACCGGTGTGGGAGGCACGGATGCCGGTGTTATTCAAATAGCTGGTAAAGGGGTAAAAACAATTGTATTTGCAACTCCGGCAAGGTATATACACTCACCTGTTTCTATATCGTCAATGGATGATGTTAGAAGTACATTCAGACTTGCTGATGTACTACTTAATAATATTAAATAGGAGGAATAATGAAAGATTTGATAATCAAACTTACAGAAATATCATCACCCTCCGGAAGTGAAGAAAAGATAAGAGGTTTAATAAGGAATAGTATAGAAAAATATGTTGATGATATTAAAATAGACAATATGGGCAATCTAATTGCGATAAAAAAGGGTAATTCCAAAGGAAAAACCATAATGTTCGATGCCCATATGGATGAAATAGGGATTATTATCAATCATATAGATAAAAATGGATTTTTAAGATTTTCTCCCATAGGAGGATTCTTCCCAATTCATGCAATTACTCATAGAATTCAGTTCCAAAATGGTGTGATCGGGGTGATTGGAGAGGAGTTGAGAAAGGATTATTCTAAAGTAACTCCACTTGATAAGTTATATATCGATATAGGAGCAGGAGGGAAAAAAGAGGCTGAAAAGTATGTCGGTATAGGTGATGTTGGAAATTATTTCGCTAAAACAATTGTTACGGGAAACAGAATTATTGCAAAATCACTTGATGATAGAATCGGATGTTATATAATGATTGAAGCAATAAAAAGAATTAAAAAAACCAACAACACATTATATTTTGTTTTTACAGTTCAGGAAGAGGTTGGAATACGAGGGGCAAGACCTGCGGCATTTAGTATTAATCCTGATGTAGCAATTGCAATCGATGTTACCGATACCGGAGATACGCCGGAGTCTTCTAAAATGGAAGTAAAATTGGATGGTGGAGCAGCTATCAAGATTATGGATTCAGGAATGCTTACAAATAGAAAAATCAGAGAAAAACTTATTTCATTATCAAAGAAAAATAAAATACCGTATCAACTTGAAATTCTGGAGCGAGGAACTACGGATGCATTTGGTATTCAGATAACTGCCGGGGGAATTCCGACGGGAGCAATTTCTATCCCATCCAGATATATCCATTCCTGTTCCGAGATGGTTTCAATAAATGATGTAAATGCATGTATTGACCTCACGGTTGCATTTGGCAAGGAATATAATGATTAATTTAAAGAACAATATTTTCACTGTAATATTATTATCATCAAGAGGTGGTCAAATTCGGGAAATTAATTTTCCATTGGATAAAATTATTCTTTTTGCTATGATTGTAATAGTGTTTATAGCCCTTTTAATCTCTGGTGTAGTATCGTATGGAAAGGTTTATGTCACGGCACTAAAGGTTAAAGTGGTAGAAAAACAGAACAGGGAATATTCCGAAGAGAACAGAAAAATAAGAGAGGCTTATAGTAATATAAGATATATATTAAAACAGGATGAAAAATTAAAAATTCTCCTGGGACAAAACTTAATGAAGGATAACAAAACACAGAGTAATTATGACTCATTAATTATGTTATCTCCGGATTTGAAAGATAGCTTGAAATTCGAAATTCAATCTCAGAAGTTACTTGATATTACAAGAGAGATGACAGGATATATCCCAAACATCATACCTGTACCAGGTCCGATAAGCCAGGGTTTTTCATCACACCATCCCGGTATCGATGTTGCGGCATCTGAAGGAAGTCCAATTATTGCAACAGCTGATGGAAAAGTTATATTTGCGGGTCAGGATTTGTACTATGGTAATCTTATTAAAATTGATCATAATAATAATTATATGACAGTATATGGGCATAATAAGGAAAATATAGTAAATAATGGAGATATTGTCAAAAGAGGACAAATTATTGGATATGTCGGAAACACAGGACGTTCAACTGCTCCCCATTTGCATTATGAAGTTAGGCAAAAAGGTATTCCAATAGATCCAAGGTCATTAATATATATAAAATAAAAAAGGAGTAGTTATGATACAGCAAAAAGAGAATATAACAAATATTATTAATCAGAAAGCCAAAATAGTAGGAAATGTGAATATCGATGGCAGTATAAGAGTCGATGGTTATATCAAAGGGAATGTAATTGTCACAGACCTTTTAGTTCTTGGTAAAACAGGAACAATAGAAGGGAATATAAAGACGAAAGATGCCATTGTAGGTGGAACGATTATCGGAGAAATAACTTGTTCTGCAAAAGCTGAATTTCAGAATACTTCGAAGATAAAGGGAGATATATGTTGCAAATCACTGATAATCGAAGAAGGTACTGTATTCGATGGTCACTGTAATATGGAGGAAGGGAAGCCCAGTGGGCAAAAAACATCAACAAAGTAGTATTACAAGATTTTTACTTAACGCGCTTGCATTAGTTATTGTAACATTAATATTTAGAGGAATAGTTATCACGAATTTATTTTCTCTAATAATAGCTGTTTTTGTAATCAGTATTATTAATGTTTTTATCAGACCGATTTTATTGCTTTTAACACTTCCAATAAATATATTAACGCTTGGTTTATTTACATTTGTTATAAACGGAGTTTTATTTGCATTTGCTGCATTTCTTGTTCCGGGCTTTTTTATTTATAGTTTTTCTTCTGCTGTTTTTGGTTCGATTTTATATTCTATTCTCAGTATAATATTTAGTAATATATTTTCATAGAGATGATAATTGTTCAGATAATTATTTTGTTTTTTTCAATTATAATTCATGAGGTTTCTCATGGATATATGGCATACTTAAAAGGGGATGATACAGCTTATAAGAGTGGGCGGCTTACACTTAATCCATTACCTCATATAGACATATTCGGAACAATATTATTACCTTTGTTTATGTATTTTATGCATTTTAGATTTTTATTCGGATGGGCAAAGCCTGTTCCTATTAATCCGAATAATTTAAAAAATCCCAAAAAGGATCTTATACTGATAGGGGCAGCGGGGCCTGTTTCAAATCTTATTTTATTGCTTTTATTTTGGTCGCTTTTTAAATTGTCTATTATTCTGAATTTAAACCAATCATTTTCAAATGGTTTTGCTTTCGGGGTAGCGATTAACCTTTTACTTTTAATATTTAATGCAATACCCATACCCCCCCTTGATGGTTCGAGGATTTTAGCGGGATTTTTGAAAGGTAAGATTTACGATTATTATGTAAGTTTTGACAAGTATGGATTCGTAGTAATTATCATTTTATTGTATGCCGGGCTATTAAATAAATTTATTTTTCCTGTTATGATTTTCGTTCTAAAAACAATGGGCATATCATTTGGTCTTTAATTTACGGAGGTGAGATGATTATTTCAATAGGTTCCGATCATGCGGGTTTTAAGCATAAAGAGGAAATCAAAGAGTTATTAAATAAGATGGGACATAAAGTTTTGGATATGGGAACGGATAATAATGATTCATGTGATTATTCCGTATTTGCGATAAAAGTAGCTGAAAATGTTGCTATGCACTTGTCAGATAGAGGTGTTCTTGTATGTAACACAGGTATTGGTATGTCAATTGCCGCTAATAAAGTAAAAGGTTGCTATGCAGCACTCGTGAGAAACAATAAAGATGCTTTCGTGTCGCGTCATCATAATAATAGTAATATAATATGTTTTGGAGCAGAGAGGAATAATCCGGATGAAATTAAGCAGATGCTTGAAATCTGGCTGAATGAGAAATTCGATAAGGGCAGACATGAGAGAAGAATCAATTTAATTAAGAACTATGAAAACAATCATTTTATAGGAGGTAGTGATGAGTAAATTGAGCAAACAGGATCCTGAAATATATAAAATATTGAATAGCGAATTGAAAAGACAACAGGAGAATTTGGAATTAATTGCCTCGGAAAACTTCACGGATGGTGCTATATTAGAAGCTCAAGGTTCTGTTTTTACAAACAAATATGCAGAGGGTTATCCGTATAAGTACAGAAAGAGCGGGGATCTCGATTATAATCTTTATGGAAGATATTATGGAGGATGTGAATATATTGATGAATCTGAAAAGCTTGCCATAGAAAGAGCCAAAGAGGTTTTTGGAGCGGAACACGCTAATGTTCAGCCACATTCAGGTTCTCAGGCGAATATGGCTGCTTACTATGCACTTCTGGAACCTGGCGATCTTGTATTTGGTTTAGACCTCTCACATGGTGGTCATTTAACGCATGGTCATCCTTTAAGTTTTTCAGGGAAGTATTTCAGAATATTTCACTATACCGTAGAGCAGGAAACGGAAGTAATAAATTATAATCGATTGAAAAAATGGGCTAAAGAGGAAAAACCCAAAATGATAATAGCAGGTGCCAGTGCATATCCGAGAAAACTGGATTTTGCAAAATTCCGTGAAATTGCTGATGAGGTAGGAGCATTTCTAATGGTTGATATGGCTCACATTGCAGGTTTGATTGCTGCTGGATTACATGAGAATCCTATTCCTTATTCAGATGTGGTTACATCTACTACCCACAAAACATTAAGGGGTCCAAGGGGTGGGTTTATTCTAACCAGGGATAAATATAGAAGGGATATCGACAGGCTTGTTTTTCCCGGATTACAGGGAGGACCACTGGAGCATGTTATTCTTGCAAAAGCTGTTGCATTTAAATTGGCACTTACTCCTGAATTCAAAGAATATCAAGCGAATGTAGTTAAAAATGCAAAAGCTTTATCAGAAGCATTAAAAACAGAAGGATTCAGATTAGTATCGGGAGGGACAGATACCCACCTTATGCTTGTTGACTTGCGTCCAAAGCAGGTAACGGGAAAGAAATTGGAGAGGAGTCTCGATAAAGCTGGAATAACCGTTAATAAAAATACAATTCCATTTGATCCCGAAAAACCTTTTATTACAAGTGGAATCAGAATAGGTACTCCTGCAATGACCACAAGAGGGATGGGGACTGATGAGATGAAAAAAATTGCATCATTTATAAGAAGAGTCGCTGAAAATATAGAGAATGAGGAGGAAATTATTAGAGTCAAAAGCGAAGTTAGAGAGTTGACTTCGGCATTCCCTTTGTATGAAGATATTAAATATGAATGATCACTTGGATGAGATTAGTTCCATTGTTGGTAGGAGTAATTGTTTAGTAGATGAAAGACTATTAAAATATTTTTCATATGACAATCTGCGGGAATATGAAGTTCCCGCAATTGTTGCTTTTCCGGGGAATCTCAAAGAGGTGAAAAAGATAATAAATTTTGCAAAAAGATGCAAAATACCTATTGTTCCGAGAGGAGCGGGGACAGGAAGGACCGGAGGAGCTTCGGGAATAAAGGGGGGCATAGTGGTTTCTACCATCAGGTTAAATAAAATTATTGATATAGATGAGAAGAATAGGTTGGTCATTACGGAATCCGGTGTTTTAAATGGGGATTTACAAGATAAATTAAAAGAATTTAACCTTTTTTATCCTCCTGATCCTGCAAGTATGTATATATCTACCATCGGTGGTAATATAGCAGAAAATGCAGGCGGCCCGAGAGCAGTTAAATATGGATTGACATCGAATTATTTGATAGGCATTAAGGCAATAACAGGAAATGGGGAAATAATCAAGAAAGACAGATTATTGCTAAAAGATGTTTCATCATATAATCTTCCGCAATTTTTTGTTTCCTCAGAAGGAACCCTGGGAATAATAACGGAATCTATCCATAGATTATTAAATCTACCCGATAAAGTTTTTATGGCTGTAATTTCTATAAAAAAGGAAAAATTATTTGAAAATATGTTTTATAATATTATCAAGAATAATGTTAATCCGATGAGTGTTGAATTTATTGATGAGAAAATATCCAATTTGCTTGCAGAAAAATACGGATTTATAAAAAGGGATTCTTATGCGGTTTTGCTTATCGAGATTGAGGGGGATGAGAGAGATGTGAATAGTAGAATTCAAACCTTAAAAAATATGGTTAAGGATTGTGAAGTATATATAAGTGATCAAGAGGAAAATGTTGAAGAGATAAGGCAAATGAGAAGAAATATATCTTCATTTATATCAGCACTATACACAAACAAAAGTTCGTTTGATATATCTGTCCCTCTGGATAAAATATCCAAAATGCTTTTAGTCCTTAAAAAGATTGAGAAAAGATATAATATAGATATTAGAAGTTTTGGTCATGCAGGAGATGGTAATCTGCATGTAAATGTTCTATATAATGAAAAACCTTTACTTTTTGCTGATATTGAAGATGGTATTATAAGGGGAGCAATCGGATTAGGTGGTTCTATTACCGGAGAACACGGGATAGGGATAAAAAATTTGAAATATTTAAAATATATGTATTCCAATAACGATATTAAAATATTAAAGGGAATAAAACACCATTTTGACCAATCTAATATAATGAACCCTGGTAAAAAAATATAGGGGTCGCGTTTCATCTCCTATTGAATCCAGCCGGAAACAGAAATAGAATTATTTACATAAAAAACAGCGAGTTGCCCTGGCGTAACTGCAAATAATTCTTTCAAAGGTATAATTTGTGCATGATCTTTATCCAATAAATGAATTTTAGCAGAAACAGGTGTTGAAAATGAGCGTATCTTTACTAATCCTTCCATATTATTGGTAGAGTGTGAGCATATCCAGTTCAAACGATTGATTTCTATCTTATTCGAATAGATAAATTCTCTTTCTCCAACATAGATTGCATTATTCTCCGGATCTATTTTAACTACATAAAGGGGTTCATCCCAGGATATTCCCAACCCTTTTCTCTGCCCGTATGTATAATTAATTATACCATTATGTCGACCAATCAGTTTGTTGTCATTAATGTGATAAATATTGCCGGGAATACTCAATTCTTTTTTGAATAACAGATATTCGTTACATTCGGCAAAGCATAGATCTTGACTTTCCGCCTTGTCGTGCTCAGTAAAACCGGCTGTTTTGAGTGTTTGTCTGATGTGTTCTTTGCTGAATATCCCACAGGGGAGTTCAAGGTATCTTATGAAATTTTTGTCGAGTCGAGCAAGAAAATATGATTGATCCTTTAATCTGTCATTTGCCATTGATATACAATATCTGTTGTCAAATTGCTCTATTTTGGCAAAATGACCTGTAATAACTTTATCAAACTTATGGGGACATACTTCTTTAATAAACCGTTCGATTTTTACTTTTTTATTACATATTACACATGGATTTGGTGTTCTCCCGATTTTGTATTCATTTTCCGTATATTTTATAACATTTTCATAAAATATATTATTTAAATCGATTAAATTATGTTTAACGCCCAATAACGCTGAATGAGCTTTTGCGTTATTTATGTCATTTGAATTACAACAGGTTGATTCCCTGGAAAAGGAGAATGTAAATGATTCGACATAGGAATATTTTTTAACAGATTCTAAAAGTGCAAAAGCACTATCTGTTCCTCCGCTAACAAGTACTGCTACCTTTAATTTTATCTTTGAGGATTTCAATTATCTTTGCATCTCCACTGAGGGGGGCATTGATCCTTCTATCGCTTATAGCAATAATAAGGAATGTTAGTCCAAGAAAAATAAAACCTGATAATATTGAAGCGGTTTCATTATGAAAAATCAACTTACCTATATATGCTCCTAAAAACAGAAATATAAGTGGTACGATATAAACAATAAATGAATGGCTTATTAGATGTTTTTCCGAGAATTCCACTTTTACATTATCATTCTTTTTTGCTTCTATATTGTTATTAACAATATAGTGCATACTTTCCCGTGACACCCAATTGGAACACATTCCGTGAGCAGGACATGACTCACATCCTTCTTGAGGTATAATTGTTATTTTAGCAGTTTTATTATCATAAACGTCTATAACTACTGCTGTTTCTATCATGATAGTTCTAACATCCTTTTAATGGGATTATATGCCCTATGAATAATATCATCAGGTAATGTTATTTCATATTGAAGATGTGTCATCGATTTGAGCAGATCATCAATTGTAATAGTTTTCATTCCTTTGCATATGAGTCCTGCTTTTAAAGGTATTATATGTTTGTCAGGATTTTCCTTTTGCAATCTATAAACTATACCCTCTTCAGTTCCGATTACAATTGATTTTATATCTGTTTCTTTTGCAAAACGAACCATTCCGCCGGTGCTTAAAACATGATCTGCTGCAAGTGATGCTTCTAAAGTTGATTCAGGATGTATTATTATTGCGGCATCCGGATATAATTCCCTTGCGTTTTTTATGTCATATTTCGTAATGAAATTATGAACATAACAAAACCCGGGAAAAGGGATTATCTCTTTCTCTGTCTTTGTTCTAACATATGCTGCAAGGTTTTTGTCCGGGACAAAGATAATTCTACTGTTCTCGATTTTATTTGCAATGCTTACGGCATTTGCCGATGTGCAACAAAAGTCACACTCTGTTTTAGTTTCTGCAGTTGTATTAACATAACATAATACACTTGCATCATGGTGTTTTTGTTTAAATTCTTTTAATGATTTTATATCTACCATATCAGCCATTTCACACCCAGCTCTCGGATTAGGTAAATAAATGTGCTTATTCGGAGAAAGAATTTTAGCTGTTTCAGCCATAAACTGAACTCCGCAGAAAAATATATGCTCACTTTTAAGATTTTCTACTTTTCTGCTGAGTTCAAGTGAATCACCTAAAAAATCCGCTATATCTTGAATTTCCGGCAATTGATAATTATGTGCCAATATTATGGCATTTAATTTATTTTTAAGATTTAAAATTTTCTTTTGTTTATCAACAAGAGTCATTTCTTGCTTGATTTTTTAATCAAATCCGTAAGTGTATATGATTTAAAATACTCAACAATATTTTTATTGAAATTAACCCAGAGTTCGGATGCTATACATTCTGCTCTATTTTTGGGGTTCTTTTTACATGGAACTGCTTTGTCGATTCTTTCAACAGCACTAATGATATCATATATAGTAATCTTTGATGGTGGTTTTGCAAGGATATACCCTCCATAGACACCACGGGAACTTTTCACAATCTTTTTCATTCTGAGTTTTCTAAATAATTGTTCAAGGTATTTATTTGAGATCTTTTCGCTATTTGAAATTTCAGAGATTGAAATTGGTTCCTTTGCATCCTTAATCGAAATATAAAGCATTGCTTGGATTGCATAACGGCTTTTAGTAGTTAATATCATATTAACCTCCTTATATTATTAAGGATATCCTACTTGAATTATGGAATATTGTCAAGGTCATAAAGTAGAGTTAGATAGATAGGTATGGACATATTAACCAGTTTTATTAAACCCATCAATGTAATTGCGAGAAGTGAAACGACGAATCAATCTATATATTCAGATTCTGTGTAGAGACGCAATATCTTGTGTCTAATGTTCTATAAGCACAAGATATTATGGAGACGCAAGATATTGCGTCTCTACGGTCAATAAAATATTGGAATGTGATTGTACTTGCATTTATGCACTTTGCTTATTACAATCTGTGTAATTGTAGGGGTACAATGTATCGTGCCCTAATTCGTGAAATAAAGTTGTAA
>JAGLYS010000023.1 GCA_023132105.1 Caldifarciminota bacterium | reverse complement strand
GCTTTGGCTATAGATAATCTTGATGAGATAATTGATGAATCCTTTGGTATATTATTAGCGAGAGGAGATCTCGGTATTGCATTTCCTGTTTCGGACATCCCTATTCTGCAAAGGAAAATAATTAAAAAGTGTATAAAGAAAGGGAAGCCTTCAATCGTTGCGACTCAACTGATGGAATCAATGATAAACAATCCGATTCCTACAAGGGCAGAGGTTACGGATGTTTCGAATGCTATAATCGAGGGAACAGATGCTCTTCTACTGACAGGAGAAACTGCAGCAGGTAAATATCCGATTAAAACAATTTCCTTTACAAAAGAAGTAGCTCTTAAAAGTGAAAATTACATCAGAGAACATGCAGTACATTATTTGACTGATGATGATGGAACAATACCTTTTTCTATTGCCAATTCTGCAAAGAGAATATCGGACAATCCCGAGATTAAAAAAATCGTTGCTTTTACCGAATCGGGAACAACTGCAATATATGTTGCAAGGAACAGACCTAATGTGCCAATCATAGCTCTAACAGACAGTAATATCGTAGCAAGGAAATTATCAATAGTCAGAGGGGTGTATACGGAAGTAATTAACTACTTTACAAGCTTTGACGGAGCAATCAATACTGTTGGAACAATTTTAAAGAAACTGAATTATGCAACTTCGGGAGATATCATTTGCATAACAGCAGGTTTGCCTTTCGGAGAAAAAGGGAATACTAATCTTTTAAAAATACACAAAATATTATGAAATTCGGATTTAAACAGAACATTATAAGCGGTTTTGTAGCCATTTTGCCATTGGCTGTAACTATTTTAATAATATATTTTATATATACAAAATTTACAGTTATATTTACCAATATATTATATCAGTTTCCTCTGTTTAAGTTATTTCCACCTGCCTTTATCACATTATTAGGGTTGATAGTTTTATTTTTGATTCTCTATCTAATAGGATTTTTTACAAACACATTTTTCGGCAGATGGATTACAAACCTCTTTGATAAAATATTTATGAAAGCTCCTTTTGTGAATACTATCTATAATTCTGCTCGTTCACTCAGTGAAACACTTTTCAAGAAAAAGACATCATTTAAGGAGGCTGTACTTGTTCAGTTTCCCAGAAACGGAGGTTACACAATCGGTTTTGTTACAACCGTGGTAGATTGGCTGAATATTGGAGAAGAAAAAAGATTAAGTATTTTTATCCCTACAACACCTAATCCTACAAGTGGTTTTTTTCTCATTGTAAAGGAGAGTGAAGTTATGTATCTTGATATTTCCGTTGAATGGGCATTAAAGATAATTGTATCAGGGGGCATTATTCATCCTGATATTGTAAAAATAAGGAAAGTTGAAAATAATGATAAATCTGTTTAATAAATTATTTAAAAAGAATAGGCAAATTATCAAAACCGAGAAGGATATAAAAGATATTCTTACTATAAGTGAAAAAGCTGGGATTATCACTGCTGATGAAACTGAACTAATAAAAAGTGTATTCGATGTTGGGGATACACCTGTATTTGAAGTTATGACCCCCCGTGTTGATATAATAGCCGTTAAATATAACATTAAGATTGAAACTCTTATAGATGTAATTATAAAAAATACTCATTCCAAACTTCCAATATATATTAAAAACATTGATGATTTACTCGGTGTTATATATGCAACCGACATTTTAAAAATATGGGGAACGGAAAGATATATTTATGCATGTGATATTGTTCGACAACCATATTATATTCCTCGTTATAAAACAGTTTTATCTACATTAAGAGAATTTCAGGCAAATAAGATATCAATCGCATTTGTTGTTGATGAATACGGCGGAATAAGCGGATTGGTTACATTGGAAGATCTGATTGAAGAGATAGTTGGTGAACTTAAGGACGAATTTGACAGGGAAGAATTACTATATAAGAAACTTAAAGACGGGACATATATTATTGATGGCAAAATTGAGCTTGAAGATTTTAATAAAATCTTCAAAACGGAATATATTGAAGAAGATTATCATACACTTGGCGGTCTTATCTATCATAAACTTGAAAGAATCCCTCAGAACGGCGAAGTTGTAAACATACCTCCTATTAAATTTAAGATAGTTAAAATGCAGGATCAACGAATAAAGCATATACAAATATTCAATTATGAAGAGTGATACGCCTTTCGTTCATTTGCATATTCATACGGAATATAGTCTGTTAGACGGTGCAACAAGAATAGATGATCTGATAAATAAATCTATTGAATATAATATGCCTGCATTAGCGATTACCGATCATGGCAATATGTTCGGAGCTATTGAATTTTATGAAAAAGCCATAACACATGGCATCAAACCGATTATTGGCATAGAGGCATATATCGCGCATAAGTCGCGGCATGAAAAGTGCAAATGGGATAAATTGAATGACGGAGCATTTCATATTGTTTTACTTGCCAAAAACGAAGATGGTTATCAAAATCTTATGAAACTTACATCTCTTTCATATATTGAAGGATTTTATTATCATCCGAGGATAGATAAAGAAATATTAAAAGAACATTCAAATGGACTTATTGGATTAAGTGCATGCATAAAGGGAGAGATTGCATATCATATCCTTAGTGGTAATATTGATCAAGCAGAGAAAAGTGCTCTTGAATATAAGAATATTTTCGATGAAGGCGATTATTATCTTGAATTAATGGATGTCGGATTGAAAGAAAATAAAATTGCCAACAACGGACTTCTTAAGATATCCAGAAAATATGATATTCCCGTTGTTG
>JAGLYS010000229.1 GCA_023132105.1 Caldifarciminota bacterium | reverse complement strand
GTAGATATTTTTCAGTTCAATTATATTCGGTGGCATATTTCAACCGATAACGATTATGCAAATTGTAGGGGGGATAAGTGGTCTGATTGGAATGTATCTGATTATAAAATCGAATATTAAATGCAGTTTACTTGGTATTAGTATAATCGGAGCATTTATACACAATATTACAATGCTTTTTACTGCAGGTTTAATCGCTCATATAACCGATATAATGAAATTATATTCTATTTTCGCAGCTTTTTCACTCATCTCGGGTGGAATCATTGGGATTGCGACAATATATTTAATAAAATCAATGTATAAAAGAAATATAAACTATAATCTATAAAAAGGAAATAAAATGAGATATCTAATGGAAATTGAGTATGATGGGACATTTTATTCCGGATGGCAAGTTCAACCTCATGAAATAACAATTCAGGGAGAGGTAGAAGATGCATTAAAGATATTATTTAAAAAAAACATAGGGATAACAGGAAGTGGAAGAACTGATGCAGGGGTTCATGCAAGAAAGCAATTCGCACATTTTGACTGTGAACATATCGATGACCTCATTCATATTCAAAAATCATTAAACGGTATATTACCTCGAGATATATCAATAAGGAAGATAAGAAATGTAAAAAAGGATTTTCATACCAGATATTCGGCAAAATTTAGAACATACAAATACTTTTTTACAAATGAGAAACCTGCAATTTTAACAGGACATCTGTACTATTGGCCATATTCATTTAATATTGAACATTTAAAAGATGCCTTCCCTCTGTTTTTAGGAAAAAAGGATTATTCCTCCTTCGCTAAAAAAGCAGAAGAGAAAAATGCAATCGTAAATATTGTTGATTTGGATATCAAGCGAAAATATAGTATATACATATTTGAAATTACTGGTGATCATTTCCTTCATGGCATGGTTAGATCTATAATGGGAACACTTCTACTGTACGAAAGAGAAAAAATCAAAAAGAAGGATATAATCAAAATATTTAAAGGGAAAAACAGAGAATTAGCCGGTCCCTCGGTACCACCTAACGGACTGGTTTTGTGGGATGTTAAATATTAAAAATTAAATTTTACCCAGAATTGAAATCCGTATTTTCTAATTTTCCTACCTGTGTTTTTATAATCGGTTATACTATAATTCCCCTCTAACCCACCGGTAATATCTCTGGAAAAACTATATCCCACGGATCCGATTATTGAATACGAAGATGTTATTGAAGCAGTTTGATATTTTTTCAGGTCAAATGTGTCTATTACACCACCGGGTGTAGTATCGATCATCTGTTCGATTGCGAATGGCAATGTTTTATCATACATATAATTAAAGCTTAAATTTGTACTTATACTGCTTACTAATTTAAGTCTACTTCCAAAAAGCGGTATAGATAAATCTCTCGGAAGGTTAAAAATATACCCTAAAGAACCATTCATCGTTTTTGAAAATTTATCATTACCTGTTTCATTTATCGATTTATAGATATTTGTTGTAAAACTATATCTATAGCTTGCACTACAACTTATTTTATTCATTAGTTTAAAACTAAGTGAAGGGGATAGTAGAATTGATTCATTATAATTTTTATTTGGTTCATCAGGTGTTCCTGATTTGTAAATCGCTTTGGAGTACGATAAACTTGCATTTGTAGATGAAACCGTATTTTTAAAATTTTCCGGTACAGGTATTTTATTAATCGTTAAAGTAGCATCTGGAAATGTAAATTTATTACTTATACTCTGATTATCATAATTCCCTGATTCCCCCTGCTCTCCATGTGAATAACTTCCTTTCATACTTAATGATAAAACTGATATAGAGAAACCTGTCGAAGCCGAATAACTATCAGAATGGGTATATTTTAGGCTTGTTAACGAAGTTTTGAGATACTCAGGTATTAATTGATTCATACCAAAAATATATTTGTATCCTGGTATATCTCTCACCCTTATTGCCTGTTGGTTATTTGTCCTATTATATTGAAATTTAACCGGTCTGAATTTACCACTAAACTCATCAATCTTGACAAGAATCCATCCCGGACTGCCTTTAATATATGTTGTATCTTTTGATTTGTCTCTAAATGATGTCAATAATTTCAAAATATTCGAGTATGCAATGCCAATATTGGCAGATATATTATTGTCTACAGAAATATTCCTTATATCCGTTGAATCGGTATGAGTAATTAATTCCGGGTTATGATTATCTGTAAATGAAAATGTATAATTTATGCCGGGAACTAAAAAACCATTGAAGAAATTTGGCGTATAACCAAATGTCCCTTTATGACTTGTATAGATTAGTGATCCGGGGATATTGCTCGTATCTCTAAAAAGGTTCAGATCTCTAGTAAACATATTATTATAAGAGAATGTTATGGTTTGCACAGGTTTATATGCTGTGGACATATTATATGAAAGATATTTTTTCATTAAATTGTATGAAGGTATAAAGCCCGTATCAGCCCTTGAATATCTTTTATTGAAATTATACTTATAATTTGCTCCTAAGTTAATATTTTCCGGAGCAAACGATAAAAGCATTTTATTAAAAAGCTTCATTTTTTTTATATTCAAAAGATAATTATAAGAAAATGATGAAGTAATAATATCAGAACTGTCAATCATTAGATATCCTCTATTTCTTGTTTTATTATAACTGAAAGTCAATCGAGCAGGATCAATCAAATGTAGTATGGGATTTAAGAATTTTGAACTCTTTGTATAGGATGCTGATAAAAACTGATTCTTTGTAATTGTTTTTTGGATGTTTCGTAATGTTGGGTCTAAAAGAATTATATCGGAATATATCTGATATTTGGGATATAATCTATCCAATGTATAACGATAATTCAAAGGTATTGATATTCCCCATCTTGAAGGGAGAAATTTACCCGTCTCTAACAAAGCACTGTATGTAACACCAATTTTATCACTACCTAAAGCATTGGAATTCAATGGTCTGAAATCAGCCATACCATTATTAATCGAAGCATTAAATGTAAATATATCACTTATATTGAATTGTGAACTTGCCATGAGTGAATAGCCTGGCACGGAATTTATATCGGTTAGTAATATATCATCGATATAAAACTCCCCTGAAAGGATTGATCCTGTTTTATTTCTCAATCCAATTCCAATTTTTTTAATATTTCTGAACGATGGATTTCCTTTTATTCTAAAGAATGAAATAGTATAATCATTAATCGAATCGGGTTTAATTCTCTTTATATCAGTAAATTGAGAAATAGGGATTTTAATAAAATTCCATCCCGTATCGACACTTGCTGTATATTCATAAAAGTTGTTGTCATCGGAATAAAATCTTAATATGGTGAAAGGAATTAAGTTGCTATTATTATTGTAGATATATATGCCTAATGTCTTGTAATCCATATAATTGTAATTACGAGAAAAAGCTTCTGTTATAAAAATTTGATTGTCAGGTTCTAAATTGTTATATTGTATTACAAGAGATTGTTCCTTTTCATAAGAACCATATTGCGTTTTCTTTACATTATAAGGAGGTATATAATTAGTGTATTCCTGATTATTTATAATTGAAAGTGTGATTACACCACTATCGGATTGTGAAATAATACTATCATTTAAATCCTCTACATAACCTATACGCCATTTATTTCCTGTAATATTAAAATTTACCAAAGATATGGAATCTTTACTTGAGAGTCCGTCAATCCATAATCTTACATATTTTATATGTTCTATGGAAGGATTGCCAACCGTATCAACATTTTCTGTCTTCTTAATGGGAATTCTAAATAATTTCCATCCATTTGAACGGGATATAACAGGAATACTGGTGGCAAGATCCAAGAAAACCGTATAGTAATCATCCCTGATATTAAGGCTGCCATCACTATCCAGATCTTCACTATCCAATCTTTTATTCCCCTCTGTTCCATTAAGGTGAAGATAGTTATCAGGATTATCTGAATAATATCGATAATCGTCATTATCATCATCACCTGTTTTATGTGTCCCATCAACACCCATAATTTCATCCAATCCCGTATCTTCATTTAGATTTTCATCAAGTATCCCGTTTCTATTTTGATCCTCAGTATCCATAATATTATTGAAACCTACAATATCTCCATTGTTGTTTCTCCTTGGAGCATCCTCTCTCATATTTGTTCCATAATCTATATGGAGGGTACCGTTATTACCTTTTACCCATAGTTCAATGTAATCCTTCTGCGAATAATCCTCCCCTGCAACATATTTTACATTTGTAATTCCTCCCCATGAATTCGGAGAATCATTATGAGGGTTCATAACTATTTTAAGAACACTTAAACGATTCTCAAGTTGTTCAAGAGGATAATTCGGATATATATCCCTTACCTTTATTCCATCATGCGGGTTAAACCAAAAGATCTGGTCGCAGTAATCACTTGTGTCCTTATTGGCAGGCACCCCCGAATAATGCCAATATATATATGAACCACCCAATAGTGATGTTTCAAGATTTACACCTTCCATATCATCGATATACGCATTTTTATATACATTTAGTTTTGGATTTGAAAAAGCTGCATTTGCAGAAATTTGAAATCCTGATGGTTTTGGATTCGCAAAATATGAAATTCTATTGAAAATATTATTTACAAATCCAAGTTTATGATTATACGAAATATCCATTTCTCCAACGAAATCTTCTCTTGAAATTTCATCTAATGTCGGATATTGATTTCCACGCTTTTCGCTTTTATATAACCAGCTTGTTGAAAAATTTAAACCCGGAATATCAAGCATCTGAGCATTAAACCCAATAAGTGATTTTGAAGATGCAGAAAACAGAGGAGAAATCTGATAATCGATTTTAATATCCGCATCCGGATTATCTATCCTTTTCATGAATTTTACAGTGCCATATTCATAATCTATTGTGTAATCCGTCCCTTTTTGAAGTGTTACTCCATCAATGGTAATTACTTCCGAACCTTCAAGTATATTCATCGAATTGAGATCATATTCCTGCTGTAATCCTCGATATGTTACTACTATAAAATATTTTCTGCCATCGCTATTGGTGAAATTTACCTTATCATAGATTGAATCTTTAACTGCAAGATTGTCACTTAAAAACGGGTAAAGCTGAGGAAAAATTATAAAACCATGAATAAAATCAATATAATCATAATTAACATTTGATGTATCGGTAATCGCAAGTCCTAATAGGTTAAGGAAAGTGTGGTCATTTTGATTGTCCTTTGGTTCACCATTCGGTTCCACTTTATAAATGTGTACCTCGAATGAGTTTTGCATAATTTGACCAATTCCAATCTGATATATGTTTTTAAGCATAAGATTCCATATAGGAGAATTAGGTATAGGATAAGCACTGCTAATCAATTTTAACGATAATGTGTCAACATTCGAATAGTTTACAGAACCGACAGTGTCAATAACACCGGAAGATTTATAAATATAAGAAACAGCAAGTCTTTGTCCATTGCCAAGTGAATTTTTTAATGTTAAAATGTTATTTCGTAAATCATACATATAATCCTTCCCCTCTCCCTCTTCCAGTAAATTAAACATTCCTTGTTCGATAAATTCGGTATTCATACCCGGATTATTAGGGTCAGGATACCCAATACCAATTTTCGCACCACTGATAGAATCATTCGAACCACTTCCATCATCAAGAAAAACATTCAGCGAGATTATTGTATCTGTTGAGCTAATATAAAATATAGTATCAAGTAGATAGTACTTATTCTTTGCAAAAGAGATATCCCACAATGTATCTGTATTTAGAACACTTTTCCCAATAAAATTTTTTCTTTCCGACTCACTCTGTTCTTTACTTGCAACCAATGTAAAATCGACAGGACCTACCCCACCGCTTAGATTCAGACCGAATAACCCTTTATGAGATGGTAAAGCACCAATAAGTCTGGTGTTGGGAATAGACATATCCACATCCCCTGCTCTTATATTTCTTATTATATCATCCTCATCCCCTTTATATTCAAGGTTGATATTATTTGCTATGGAACTTATATCTTCATCACTGTTTTGATGCATATTTATAAAAATTTTCTGCCCGACTGTTCCTACAACATTAATATCCATATGTTGCTTCGATAGGAATTCAGGAAGAGGAGTCGATGCGTATTCTAAATCATTGCTTCCGATATCCTCACTCTTGCTCACACCGAATTCTATTTTTTCCGAGCCATTTATGGATATTTCACCTCCCTGCCCAATATACCTTGCCACATTGGGAGAAAACTTAATTGGCAACTCTATGTTAGGTAAAATACCCTGTCCAAAAGCATAGGAACTATCACTCGTAAATTTTTCTTCAATATCATAATATTCTATCGTTTCTTTTTTCTTTAAATAACTTCCAAGAGACTCAATATATTTTATAGAAACTAAACTATCTTTAAAAAATATGGCTGTTATAAGGTATTTTCCATCTTCCGAAATAAATGTGCTATCACTATAAATATTCTTTATATTTAGATTATCAATAATATAATCTTCCATATTTTTAGCGGATAATAATTGGCAAAATATTATCAGTATTATTATAATAATAATTCGAATTTTCATATACCTCTCAATACTCTAATTTAGACAGGAAATTAATAATAATATTCTCCCTCCGGGAGATTCAATTCATTAACAACTTTATAAAATCTATCTCTATAAAATTTATTGTCCTTTTTTATATCATAAAAATAGGAATCGAACACATCCACATCCTTAATAAGTTCTTCAAGAGGATTCCCAATCTGATCTTTCTTGCTATGATTTTTAACGGCAACAGCTATCTTCTCTATATCTTCATTAGAAAACTCACTGTTCTCTTCAAGAAATGCTTTAGCCAATTCATATCCCAATACAGCATGATTCTCATTTATACCCGTTTTAATTCTATATATATCATGTACAAGCGCAGTGGCTGTTGCGAGAGATTCTTTAATATTCCTTTTCTTTGCAATAATCCTTGCAATCTGTGCTGAAGATGTAAAATGTGTTATCTCCTGCGGAATAGAAAATATTCTTTTTACATTCTCTTTGTCCATCTTAAATGCGTATACAACCATTGTTTCTGTCAATTTATTCATGGCACTCTCCAAAAACTCATAATAGCAAAAATAATAACCTATGTCTATACCAATTTGTAAAAAGTTTGCAGATAGGTATAAACATATTAACCAGGTTAAGGAGAGCAAGAGGCAAGAGCCAATAGCATTGCTATTGTGGGAAAGCCAACGCCAGCGGGAACGGATTATGAAATAGCTAAACCCAAACATTGTCATTGCGAGGAGTGA
>JAGLYS010000228.1 GCA_023132105.1 Caldifarciminota bacterium | reverse complement strand
TATTAGCTGTTTCTATGACAATAATCTCATTCTTTACTATTAAAACAGCTTATATAAATACTGTTAAAAATGATTTGAAAAATATTGATATTGCCCTTGCTTTGGATGTAAAGAATTATTTAATCAATGAGGAATATGTGGAATTGGATGAATTAATCAAAAATATCGGGAAGGAAATAGACACAAGAATTACTATAATCAATAATGAAGGTGAAGTAGTAGCAGATTCGGAGGAAGATCCATACTCTATGGAAAATCATAATAATCGACCGGAAATAATAGGTGCAATTGAAAAAGGATTCGGTTCCTCAATAAGATATAGTAAAACAATGAAAGAGGAAATGATATATATTGCTACTCCGTTAAAAATAAATGGTGAAATTATTGGTGCGATAAGAACAAGCAGGTATTTAACGAATGTTAATTCAATTTTAAATGGTTTAATAAGGAAAGAGATACAACTCATATCTGTTATTATTCTGTTCTCCTTTATAATTGCCTATTTTTTATCAAAGTTTCTATCCAATCCGATTATAGAAATTACAAAAGCTTCGAAAAAAGTTGCTTCTGGGGATTTGAAAGTAAGGGTCGTTGTTCCGGACAGTGGTGAGTTGAAGGATCTGGCAAGTAATTTTAATAATATGATAGAAAAATTAAAAAATCTCGTTGACAATATATCGGAGCAAAAAGATATAATGAATACGGTGATTGAGAGTATAGATGAGGGGATAATTTTAATTAATGCAAAGGGAAGAATTAAAATAGCTAACAGTGCTTTTAAAAAAATCATTAATAATGACGATATAATCGGTAAAAATTATTGGGAATTATTAATGAGCTATGAATTGAATAATTTGATGGATAAATTCAAAAAGGGGAAAGAACCGATATCAAATAAAATACAAATCAACAATAAATATTTTATTGTTAATATTTCTCTAATTGAAAGAACTGATGATATTTTAATTTCCCTTTTCAATATTACGGATATGGAAAAAACTTATATAATGAAAAGAGATTTTATTGCTAATGTTTCCCATGAATTGCGAACCCCGTTAACTTCGATTAAAGGATTTATTGAAACTTTGGAAGAGGAAGTCGACAGCAATAATATAAGATATGTAGATATTATAAAAAAACATACGGAGAGAATGATAAGGGTTGTAAATGATTTGCAAATACTGTCAAAATTCGAAGCATTGGAAAATAAAATCAAATTGGAAAAAGTTGATTTGAAAAATATTGCTAACAATGTTATTCTAATTTTGAGAAAAAAGGCAGAAAGAAAAGGTCTTGAATTGAGGGTTGAAATCGATGATGATGTTACATCGATTGACGGGGACGAATTCGAGATAGAACAGATGCTAATAAATCTGATCGAGAATGCAATTAAATATACCGAAAAAGGTTTTATCAAATTAGATATAGGAGATGAAAATAATAGAATAAATATAGAAGTATCGGATACCGGTATAGGTATTCCGGATAATGATATCGATAGAATATTCGAAAGGTTTTATGTAGTGGATAAATCCCGCTCGAGAGAAACCGGAGGAACAGGACTTGGATTGTCTATAGTTAAGCATATTATAAATTCACACAATGGCGATATTATGGTTTACAGTAAGGTAGGGCAGGGAACAAAATTCGTTATTCATATTCCTAAAACATACAATATCTAATTTATATTAAACACAAATATTAAAAATTAACAGAAAATTAACGGAATAGTAATACCTCCTTAACTATTAGTATGTATATACTGATTAACAAAGGAGGTTAAATGCAGGAATTTAAAAGAATAGTATCCCGGGCGGAAACGAAGGAAGAATTAAAGGTCACTGTCTTAAAAATATCTAAAAGGAGGTATTTGTGAATTCTAAAAGGATATTTTTCGTGCTAATTCTATCATTTATTTTATTACCACTACTTAGTATGGGAATGGAGACAAAGATTTCAATGCAGCTTTGGAATAGATATTCAATGGAATTTACCAGCAGCAGTATTGGAAAAAGTTATTTCTCACTTGAAAGGGGTTACCTGAGAATCGAACCGAAATTCAATGATAAAATCAAAGGTAGATTCAATCTGGATTTCTTTTCAAGTAGTAAAGATGTACATGGGGTAGGTGTTAAACTGAAATATGCATATATTGATTTTAAAGAATTATTGCCTGTTCCTGAAAGTAAAATAGAGGTAGGATTAATAAAAAATTATTTCGGACTAATTTATGATTGGAATTATCCGACAATTGAGAAAATACTCGAAGACAAAGAAAAATTAGTCTCATCAACAGATTATGGCTTGAGTTTTAATGGCTTATTGCCGGCAGGATATGGAGAATATGCAATATCGCTAATAAATGGTGAAGGTTATAAAAAGTCAGGAGACAATGTAAATATCAATCCTGCATATTCGGGGAATCTAAGACTAATACCGATTCCCGGTATTACTGTCGGAGGATCTGTATTATATGAAAGAGCAGGTTTATTGGATACAATTGTTACGGATTATTATAAACGATTAAATTATGCTTTGATGAGTAATATTGCTTTTAGAGGTGTAGATATATTCGTGGAGTTTCTTATTCAAGATAAAAACAGCATAAAAAGTCGTGGTTTTATGATAATGACTATTCTAAAATTAGGTAAAATGTTCAGGCAAAGCTATGATCTTGACATAGTCGGAAGATTTGATCAATGGGACAAAAATATTAATTTATCTCTTGATTCTCACTCGAGAATCATATGCGGATTAAATTACGGATTTTGTAAAGGTTTGAAAGGAAATCCGGGATTGTTAGTACAGTTGAATTGGGAAAGAACAATGTTTGAAGATTCTGCAAAACCAAACAATGATAAAGCAATGCTGCAATTACGCTGGGCATTTTCAAGCAAAATATAATATAGAAACGGAGGTATTTATAATGAACATAAAAAAATTTATAACGATTCTTATAGTTGTTCCCTTAACATTTATTTCACTTAATACTGATATTCAAGCTAAAGCGAAATGTAAAATAGTGATTGCTGGTTCCACAACAGTTCTTCCTATAGCTCAAAGATCAGCCGAATTATATATGGATGTTAATAGTGATGCAAACATAACAGTGCGTGGAGGTGGTTCAGGTGTAGGAATTGCGGCACTTATTGACGGGAGATGTGATATTGCGGATGCTTCAAGATCTATGAAAACAAAGGAATTGAAAATTGCAAGAGGAAAGGGTGTTAATCCCGTAGGAAATATAATAGCAACAGATGGCATTGCAATTGTTGTAAATAAATCAAATCCCATTAAGAATATTACTCTGGAGCAACTCAGGGATATATATACGGGCAAAACAGTAAATTGGAAAGAGCTGGGTGGTAATGATGCACAAATAGTATCTATATCAAGAGATTATTCATCCGGAACATTTGAAGTATTTAAAAAGCTGGTTTTGAAGGGTGATAAAGTAAAGAATGATGTACTAATGTTGGCTTCCAATAAAGGAGTATCTACAACAGTTAATCAAACAAAGGGAGCATTAGGATATATAGGGCTTGGTTATATTTCCGATGACTTGAAAGTATTGACAGTAAATAGTGTCTATCCAACCAAAGAAAATGTTTCAAATAACAATTATCCGATTGCAAGACCGCTTTTTATGTATACAAATGGAAAGCCAAAAGGTTTAATTAAATCTTTCATAGATTTCATTCTTTCCGATAATGGGAAAAAAATAGTGGAAGAAACAGGATATGTCCCGGTTCAATAGTAATAAATTTAGAGAAAGTATAGGAGATTATTTCTCCTATACTTTCTTTTTTAAAAACAGAAGAAAGATTAAGGATATTAAGGAAATATTATTTAAAATTATAATTTATACAACATCGATTTCTTCAATTGTTTTTTTATTCGGAATCATAATAAGTATATTTAAAGAAGGATGGTCTATTTTTGTAAGCTATGGAATAATAAAATTTCTTTTTGGTATGTCATGGCATCCTACGCATTATCCTCCTGAATTTGGAATATTTCCTTTAATAATGGGGTCAATTTGTATAACAATCGGTTCCCTGATTGTAGCAATTCCACTCGGATTAGGTTCAGCAATATATGTTTCTGAGATAGCCAATAATAGAGTAAAAGAGATACTAAAACCTATAATTGAACTATTGGCGAATATTCCTTCTGTAGTATACGGTCTTGTTGGAATGGCATTTTTTGCTCCTTTGGTTCAAAGAATTTTCAATATTCCGATTGGATTAAATGTTTTTTCAGCATCAGTAATACTTGGGATTATGATAATTCCGATAATATCCAGTGTTTCAGAGGATGCACTATCAACTGTTCCCAAACAATTAAAGGAAGGATCGTACGCTTTGGGAGCAAATAAATGGGAAACCATCACAAAGATAATAATACCATCGGCAAAAACAGGAATAATCGTAAGTATCGTCCTTGGATTTGGCAGAGCTATCGGGGAAACAATGGTTGTATTAATGATAGCAGGTGGTTCTCCTCATATTCCGAAATCTATTTTTCAGTCTGCAAGACCACTGACTTCAGCAATCGCATCTGAAATGGGGGAAGCAATAATAGGAAGTCAACATTATCATTCATTATTTGGTATTGCAATTGTACTATTCATAATTATATTTATTACAAATTTGATTGTTGAATTAGCCGTTAAAAAAAAGTGGAGAATTAAATGAATAGGCGGTTAATTAAGCAGAATATCGGATTTTTAATATTGAAAATTACTATTTTAATAACTATTCTTACACTTTTTGTATTTTTTTTGATTGTATTTGTGCAGGGAGGAAAAGTAATTTCAATTCCGTTTATTACTCAAATACCAAAATGTGGAATGACAAAAGGGGGAATATTTCCTGCTATTGTCGGAACATTCTATTTAACATTATTTTCAATAATAATTGCTCTGCCAATAGGAGTACTAACGGCAATATATCTTTCCGAATATGGTGAAAAAAACAGGTTAATGAGTATAATAGAAATATCAATCAATACACTGGCAGGTATACCGTCAATTGTTTACGGGCTTTTCGGACTTGCCTTATTTGTCGACTTTTTTGGTCTTGGTGTATCTATTCTTTCAGGTTCTTTGACACTGTCTATTTTAATACTACCAACAATTATAAAGGCTTCGGAAGAAGCAATCAAATCAGTTCCCGTTGAGTTCAAAGAAGCATCATATGCATTAGGAGCAACTAAAAGAGAAACAATTACTAAGGTAATATTACCTGCAGCTTTACCGGGAATTCTAACCGGTGCAATAATTTCAGTGGGTAGAGCAGC
>JAGLYS010000227.1 GCA_023132105.1 Caldifarciminota bacterium | reverse complement strand
CCCAATATTTCTTCCTCGCCCTCGATGTGAGAGGATTTGAGGTGAGGGTGAACAATAATTATTCCCCTCTCTTGGTGAAATTCGTGTTTGTTCTCTCCCTTCCCTTGTCATTCTGAACTTGATTCAGAATCTCATCATCCATGGTTGTATTATCATTTCTATGATTCAATTCACAATTCATAATTTCTCTCTCCCCTCTCGGCTGAAGTCTGTCGTCTGGCGTCTGATGTCTATTATCAGTCATCCGTGTAATTCGTTGTTGATTTACCTTTTTATAATTATACAATCCCTATTTCTTTTTTATAAAAAGAAGAGGGAAAATAATATCGCTTAGACAACATGGGATCCATACAGCGAGAAAAAGGAAAAGAAATATTGTAATATATAGTAGTAAACTAAGATTTCCCCCTTTTGCCATCAATATATGAAAAAGTGAAGCCCATGTGCTTATAAGAACATGACCTGCATGTGGGAATTTTGTCGATGGCTTATAATAGGCTATCGTAATCCCAATTAATGCAAGAGGATTTATTAACCACCACTTCTCAATAAATCCTAAATGAATCTCCCTGTTTGGCATATTAAGTAGTATTTCAGCAATATAGGGTATTATCGAATCACTTATTGTCGCAATACCTATCGAACCTATATAACCAATTATTATCAACACCCAAATATTACACTTAATATTTGAATCTTTACATTTATGAAATTTATACATTGAGGAAGTAACAAGAGCACTTAACAGTACATGGATTGGGTGAAGTGCATAAAATATATTATATGATGTTTTTCCCGGAAGATTTTTAAAAAAAATAAATATCGTTATTCCTGTTAATGCTCCAAATACTGTGAAAGATATGTGGTGTTTTAATTCTTTTAGAATTATTTTGAGCATTTATTCCTCTATATTGTTGATTATTTTAGCCAATTGAACCGAACTTTTATTTCCCTTTTGTTTTATATTTTATAAAGCATTCGATTGTTCTATCATAGTTTTTTTCTATATTATCAGGAAAATAACATGCGGGGAGTTCCCCCCTGTCTCTATGATAACTAATACATTCGCAACATATTCCATGATGTGGACACCTCGAATAGGTGCAATTACAATGTTTTGAGTTTGTTTCCTTTTTACATTCCATATAACATCCTTTCGTATTGGGATATTATAATAAAAAATTAGAGGATTGTAAATCGCAAACTAAAATTTGACAATTATTAGGACAGACTAAGTCTGCCCTAATAATTGGTTGTATTTCCCTTTTTATTATCCCAATCTCTTAATTTATTCTATTTACAATTATTTATCTTACGATGCTCTTCAGGTACATCTTTCCTTGAAAGGCTTATTTTCCCTCTATCATCAATTTTAATTACCTTTACCATAACCTCATCATCAACTTTAAGAACATCACTAACCTTATCGATTCGCTCCTCTGATATCTGAGAGATATGTAATAAACCGTCTTTCCCCGGTAGGATTTCGATGAATGCCCCAAAATCGGTAATTTTCTTTACCTTTCCAATATATAATTTGCCGGGTTCTGCATCTTCTGTAATAGATTTGATTATATTAACGGTTTCATTAATACTTTCTAAATTTTCAGAGAAAATTTTAACCTTTCCATCATCACTTATATCTATTTGAGCACCAGTTGTATCAATAATATTTCTTATTGTTTTTCCGCCTGGTCCAATTAATAATCCTATTTTCTCTTTTTCGATAATGAGTACTTCCAATCTCGGAGCATAAGGGGATAATTCTGCTTTGGGTTCTGAAATTGTTTCATTCATTTTTGAAAGTATAAAAATGATGCCTGCTTTTGACTGCTCAAGTGCTTTCGATAATATTTCCAGAGAAATTCCGGTTGTTTTTGTATCAAGTTGAATGGCTGATATTCCATTTGTTGTTCCTGCAATCTTGAAATCCATATCGGCATAGTGATCTTCTTCTCCCGTTATATCGGAAAGAACAACATAATTGTCATCATTATTATATACCAGTCCCATCGCAATACCAGCAGCATGTGATTTGATAGGTATGCCTGCTTCCATCAAGCTAAGTGATCCGCTACATACTGTAGCCATAGATGAAGATCCATTTGATTCAAGGATATCGGAAACAATTCTTATTGTATAGGGAAATATTTCTTCCGAAGGTATAATGGCTCTCAAAGCTGTTTCAGCAAGATGACCATGTCCGATTTCTCTTCTTCCCGGTCCAAACATTCTTCCAACTTCTCCTACGCTAAAAGGTGGAAAATTATAGTGAAGCAAAAATGATTTAGTCAATTCAGCTCCAAGCTCTTCCATTTTTTGAGTGTCATATTCTGTTCCCAGTGTACAGGTCCCTAAGCTCTGTGTTTCCCCTCTTGTAAACAACGCTGATCCATGTACCCTTGGCAGAACACCGATTTCACAAGTTATTTGTCTGATTTCATCAAATTTTCTTCCATCAAGTCTAATATTCTCATTCAGTATCTTATCTCTCATTACCTTCTTTTTGGTATCATCGAAATAGGAATTAATTTCTTTCTCTTTTTCGGGAAACTCCTCTAAAAGACTATTCATTATTGAACCTTGAATTTCGTTATAGGCATTATTGCGTTCTTTTTTCTCGCTTATATTCGCAATTTCCTTGAATCTATCACCGATAAGGTTAATTACCTTTTCCTGAAGATTTTCGGTTTTAAGTTTTTCTTCAATCTCAATTTTAACAGGATTTATTTTAGATATGAGTTCTTCTTCGATTTCAATTATCCTTCCGATTTCAATTTGTGCTTTTGTAAGTGCTTCCAAAAGATCCTTTTCATTTATCTCATCACAACTTCCTTCAATCATCGTAATCCTGTCTTTATTCCCTGCTATTATTAAATTTATCGAGCCCTCTTGTATTTGAGATATTGTAGGATTAATCACAAAATGACCGGCAACTTTACCTATTCTAACGGCAGCAACAGGTGTTAAGAAAGGAATATCGGATATAGATAAAGCAATACTTGCACCAATAACTCCTAAAATATCAGGTTCATTTACTTGATCATATGATAAAACCGTTATGATTATTTGAGTCTCGTTTCTGAAATTGTCAGGAAACAGGGGTCTGATAGGTCTGTCTATCAATCTTGAAGATAAAATCTCTTTTTCTCTTGGTCGTCCCTCTCTCTTAAAATACCCTCCCGGTATTTTACCTGCGGCATACATTCTTTCTCTGTATTCAACTGTTAGCGGGAAAAAATCAAGAGATTCATTTGGGGTTTTTGCCATACAAGCAGTAACTAATATTACTGTTTCTCCATATTTAACGACACAAGAACCATTTGCCTGTTTTGCAATCTTTCCTGTTTCAATTGAAAGTGTTCTTTCTCCTACATTAGTCTCAATTTTATATTCCATACATCCTTCTTACTTTCTTAAACCTAATCTTCCAATCAGTTCTTTATATTTGTTAAAATCCTTTTTAATAAGGTAATTCAATAATCTTCTTCTTTTTCCTACCATCTTTAGAAGACCCATTCTCGAATGAAAATCTTTTTTATTAATTTTTAAATGATCGGTGAGATATTTGATTCTTTCCGTTAAAATAGCAATTTGTACTTCGGTGGAACCGGAATCATTTTTATCTTTCCCAAAATCCTTAATGATTTTAATTTTATCCTCTTTGTTTAAAGCCATACTCAGTAACCTCCTTAAGTATATCTTTGCTTTGTTTAATATCTTTATTTATTTCATTTATTAACTTTTCTTTACTGTCAAAGAACATTTCTTTACGCAAGTATTTTATAAGATACAATTCAATCTTATAAGAATATATATTATCATTAAAATTAAAAATATGCAATTCAATATTTTTAGTTTTTTCTTTTTTTATTGTTGGCGCTATACCTATTGCAAGAGCTCCGTTATAGATTTTGTTTTCTAATTTTACCTTGGAGGGGTATACACCACTTGGAGGCAATAATTTACCTTTCTCAACGGATATATTTGCTGTTGGTATGCCGATATTCTTTCCAATACCTTTCCCATGAATAACTGTACCTGAAATCAAATATGGATGTGCGAGTAAATCTAAAACATATGAAAATACTCTTTCACATAACAATTTTCTTATTAATGAACTGCTAATTGCTTTTTTTGAATGATGATCAAATAGCGGTTCGATTATTTCAATATCAAATGAGAATATATCTTTATAAGATTTTATAAATTCAGGCGTTCCCTCACGGTTATATCCGAAGTGATGGTTTTTCCCTATAAATATCTTTTGTACATCCAGTTTAGCTACTAAAACATTTCTTAAAAAATCATAAGCTTTCATATGCCAAATTTGATTTGTAAAATTTATTATAACAATATAATCAGGATTCAATTGACTTATTAAATTGACTTTTTCATCTAATGTTGTAAGCATTATATCATCTTTCAAATTATTTATAAAATATCTTGGAATAGGGTCATAAGTAAGCACAACACTCGGATGTTTGTTCTTTTTTGCATCTTTAATCATTTTTGATATAAGATATTGATGACCTTTATGAATACCATCGAAACTTCCAATTGCAATGTATGTGTTTTTAAGATTTAAATTGTTGATATCTCTTAATATTTTCATACAAGCACTTTAACAGGATGAATCCTATTGTCATCTGCTAATTTCCCTATAGCAATTAACTTTTTTCGAAATATTAGCTTGAACAACTGATTGTTACTGCTTGTAGTTTCTATGTCAATTGATTTTCCATGTATAATATCTTTTTGCATTGATATGTCAATTATAATTTCAGGCATACTAATAAGACTGGAGCTTGATATAAGATTTACATTGATATCTTCAAATGAGTTGATTGAAGATAAAGGAACAGCATTCTCTACTGAAATATTATCTATCGTTAATCGTCTTAATTCTTCAAGTGAAGCATATGTTTTTAAAATGTTGCCAACGGATTCTGCCAGTGATCTTATATAGGTTCCACCGGAGACCTCAGTTTTAAATGTTATATATGGATATTTATAATCTGTGATTTCAAAATCATATATCTTTATTTCTCTTGGCTGAACTGAAACATCTACCCCTTTTCTTGCATATTTATATAATGGAATTCCATTCTTTTTAACAGCAGAGTATTTTGGAGGTATTTGGAAGTTTATTGATAATATTCTATTTCTAATATTTAATATATCTTTTTGAGAAGGTTCGGGAGCTTGTTCCTTTTTTAAGATTTTTCCTGTCATATCAAGTGTATCGGTTTTAACTCCAAGTATAAGCTTACCTATATATATCTTTCTACTGTGTTGAATAAATCGCTGAATCTTTGTTGATTTCCCAAATAGTATTACGACTAAACCTGTTGCAAATGGGTCCAATGTTCCACAATGTCCAATTTTTACCTTTTTATTAAGATATCGTTTTAAATTTCTTATTATATCGAATGTCGAAATTTTAGACGGTTTATCGATTAAGAGACAATCATTAATGTCAGAATCGGTAACTAAGTGAGACTCTATAGTTGCTTGTTTGAAAATCATAAATATCTGAATCGACTCCAATGTCAATTGTAAACTGTTTTATTTTTATACCACCACCATATGTAAATCCTCTTCTTACACCTGCCATATCAAGGAAATACCCAATCCTTGCCATTAAAAAATTATAATATGTGTATTCGATTCCCGTGCCAACCCATGTGTCATATAGTTCATCTTTTAAAATTTCCATCACTGTTGCACCACTTGAATCAGCACCAAAAACAAGAACCTTGATAAAATCGGTAGCAATGGATAATTGATTCAGTGAATCCTTTATTGGAGTATATGCAAAACCTAATCGTACTAATCTCGGTAAGGGATCCGAACTTTCGGATTGTAAATAATTGATATTCGGGCCAAAGTTTTGAAGGGAAACACCAATATTAAATCTATCCTTTATTACTTTATATAAAAGTCCGAAATCACCGGCTATTCCCACTCCTTCACCGCTGCCGGTATTTGCAGGTAAAATTATTCTAATTACCCAACCGGGGGCAAGAAAAGAATATATGAATTTAAGCCCAACACCCAGGTATAATTTGTCTGTAATTGCCGTAGCATATGTAACCTTTGCTGCAAGATCAAAAACTCTGTATTGTATATTGATACTACCCGTTTCATCCTGTGCATCAATTAATCCGGGTGTAATATATATTATTTCTCCTCCAATTACCCCTTTCCACTTCTTTACAGGATGAACGATTGAGAAATATTCATAATACATATCATCGGCTAAACCACTTAACCAGTTTGCATGCATAAGGGCGATTTCGCTTTGATTGATATTTGCTGCCCCGGCTATGTTATAATAATTCGAAAGTGCATTATCTGCTATTGCTGTATAAGCATTGCCCATTCCTACAGGCCCTGCGCCGGGAAAGATTGTTAGGAAAACTGCTCCAGCCTGATTTGCTGTGGCGAATAACATCCCAGGTAATAAAACAATAGCAATTATTATCAATGCATATAATGGAGGATTTTTAAGCATACATACTCCTATTTAAATTTTGATTAAAATAACAAAATAAGATGTATATGTCAAGCAGTTCATTGAAATATGTATAAATAGGAAAGAGTAGAGAGTAGAGAGTGTATCTGTACCCTAAATTTATAAATTACGAGTAGTAAAGCAGTGGTTGAATATCTTGAACCTATATATTTCCCGAATCACATAGAAGGTTCTATTCTTTGATTTAATGAAACACCATCGTTGCTTATTTTTAAGATAAAGAAACCTTTGATCGGATCTTGTCTTTTATTGTATCGCATAGAACCGGTAACACCTGAAAAAGATTCCAAACTAATCAGTGATGTTAACAGAGCACTTCTATTATAGGTTTTATTGTTTTTGATTTCATATATGATTAAAGAAATTGCGTCATATCCAAGAGCTGATAAGCTATTAGGTATTGTATTAAATTTGACTTTATAGCTTTCTACAAATTCTTTTATAAATGGGTTTTCTGTTTTATAAAAGAAATGTGTGCAAAAATAATTATTGCCGGGCAAATCAAATCCTTTTTCATACATCAATGGCGAGTCCCAACCGTCACTTCCCAGAATAGGCTTATCGATACCTAATTTTCTTAATCCCCTTATTATTTTATATGTATCTGTATAATATAGTGGCATAAATACAAATTCAGCTCCGGAATGTTTTATACGATTTGCTATTTGGGTTAAATCATACTTTCCTGATGTCATATAGTATTTTTCGACTACCTTTCCTTTTGTTGATTCAAAAGTATTTTGAAAATACATTTCCAAACCCTTACTGTAAATATTAGATGTGTCAACAATATTATATGATTTTTTTAGGTCCATTGTATAATAGGCAAAATGAGCCATAACATTTCCTTGATCATCATCTGTATAACATATTCTCCAGCTACATCTTGAGTATCTTGTAGCAAGTACATGCGTTGCAGCAGGGACTATTTGAGGAATTGCACATTTTTGAGCTGCTAAAGAGGCATTTATGGTGTTTGAACTTGTAATGGGCCCAATTATTGCTATCACATTCTTCTCTTTCAATTTTGTAACGCCATTTTTTGACAACTCATCATTTCCCTTATTATCAATAATTTCAAGGGATATTATTGGTGTGTTTTGTTTATTGTATTGTTCTACTGCCAATTGAATACCGTTTAAAGTCGATTTGCCATAATGGGATAATTCACCGGTAAGAGGTAACAATACGCCAATTTTTATTTCAGTAACTTCCCTTTTACATGATATTGATAATAGGATAACTACTATTAAAACAATTAAAAGTATCCTTTTCATGAGATCCTCCTTTCAAATACTATTCTCTTATATTAAAGAATATACCATTTTTATCATTTGGTCAATAGATTTGTTATATTTATAATCAGATAGGTATAGACATACTTACCACCTTTGCTATAGAAATTCAAATATAATCACCCTCACCTCTAATCCTCTCCCATCAAGGGCGAGGAA
>JAGLYS010000226.1 GCA_023132105.1 Caldifarciminota bacterium | reverse complement strand
CGCCACGAATTCACGAATTTATAACAAATTTCACTAAGAGGAAGAAATATTTTTTATCTTTTATTTCACTAATTAAAACTAATTACACAAAAGAGAAGAGGGCAGATACAGGGGTTTTCCCCTACGATGTTATCCTGGGTCCTGTGCTGAACTTGATTCAGTATTATTTCAGGGTCAGTACAGGGTCAAGTATGACAAGAAAGAAGCAGAGGTCTGCTCATACAATTTCACGAATTGTGAACTAAATTCACGAAGGGGGGAGAAAATAATTCTATTCTTGACACAGAATATATTATTGATTAAAATTAAACATATAGCTCGTTATTGAAAAGATTGGAAAAGAGATATTAAAAGGATAATATACATTTCTTAATGTATAATTATTGAAGTGTTTTAGTAAAGGAAAGATGTAAATGAGTAAAATAGGCAATGAATACATAGATGATTTAACAGGTCTTTACAATCGGCGATATCTTAATATAAATACACATAAAAAAATTAAGCAAGCAAAACATAAAGGAGAATCTCTATCGATACTTATGATTGATTTAGATCATTTCAAGAATGTAAATGATGCCTATGGACATAGCCGTGGTGATGCAGTCTTAAAGGCATTCGGTATATTTCTCAAGACTATGTTAAGAGCGAATGATACGGTATTTCGATATGGAGGAGACGAATTTGTTTGTATTCTTCTCAATACTGATTATAAACAAGCAGAGAGGTTCTCACATCGTCTTATAGAAATGTGCAGGGAGAAAGAATTTTCCAAGATAGGATTAACATTAAGTATTGGTATATCTTCCTTTCCTCGAGATGCGAAGAGTTGGCAAAAGCTTTTTGATATTGCAGATAGGAATCTATACAGTGCCAAACGCCATGGTAGGGATAGGATAGGTGTTTTTGAATCGGAGAGCAAGGAATTAAATATACCCACTGCAGAGATTGTCGGACGAGATGAGGAGATAGGTAGGGTTAAGGAATTTGTGGCTCCCATATTTAATGGTCAAGGAGGAGCTGTATGTATCAGTGGGGAGATTGGTGTAGGCAAGACAAGATTGGTGCAGGAGATTGCGGAGGATGCAGATTTTCATAGTATTCAATTTTTAAGCAGTAATTTATCAGCTACAACGAGGTCTATTTCATATTATCCATTCAGGGAGATTATCAGAGCAATAATAGAAGATTGTGGCATAGGATTCATCAAAGGGATACCCAGGGCATATCAGGTTGAACTTATGAAGATAGTACCTGAATTATCTACAGGGACAGAAAAAAAGGAACATATATCTATGGTTGATAAGTTTCGACTTTTTGAAGGGGTGAGGAAATTTCTGGAATGTCGGGCTTCTGATGTACCACTGTTTATCTTCCTTGATAATGTACACTGGGCAGATGATGTTTCACTTGATCTTTTGCATTATTTGGTAAAGACACTAAGGGAAAGCCCTATTTATTTTTTTCTTGTATATCGTATCGAGGAAGCAAGGGAGGAATTATTTAAAGATGTATTAAGTTTTATGTCTCGTGAAGGGTTGTATGAGAGGGTGGAACTTGAATCGTTGAAGAAGCCGGATGTTGCGCGGATACTTTCGTTTATTCTGGATTGTAATCCTTCGAGTGAACTTACCGAATATATAATCAAGGAGACGGGTGGTAATCCATTTTTCAT
>JAGLYS010000225.1 GCA_023132105.1 Caldifarciminota bacterium | reverse complement strand
CTTACATTTTCTAAAGGGGGAATGCCCGTAAAAACATTGTGCTCTATTCAGGAGTTAATAAAAGAATCAGCTTTATTTTCGTTAAGAGGGGCAAAATCAAAATGCCAGTTTGACTTACCGAATGACCTGTGGACTATCGAAGCAGATAGAGGACAAATTAGTGAGGTTATAAATAATCTGATTATCAATGCAGATCAATCCATGCCAGAAGGTGGTATAATTGATATAAAGGCAAACAATATTTCGATTACTCCTAATGATCATATCCACTTAAATAGTGGCAATTATGTAAAAATATCGATTGAGGATCACGGAATCGGCATCAACAAGGAAGTCATACATAATATATATGATCCCTTCTTTACTACGAAACAAAATGGTAGCGGACTGGGATTGACTGTGGTCTATTCTATAATAAGTAAGCATAATGGAATCATTTCAGTGGAATCGGAAGTGAGCAATGGAACGATATTTTACATATATTTGCCAGCTTGCAGTAAAACAATAAATAGAGAAAAAAATACACTGGAAATAGTTACAGGCACTGGTACTATCCTTTTAATGGATGACAACAAGACTATTAGAAACACTACGGGTAAGATGCTTGAACAAATCGGATACAATTGTGATTGCGCATCCAATGGCAACGAACTAATCGATTTATATCGGAATAAAATGAATACAGAGGGATATTATGATGCTGTTTTAATGGATTTAACAATACCGGGAGGAATGGGGGGAAAGGAAGCCGCAAAAATATTACTTGAAATCGATCCTAACGCCAAATTAATAGTTTCAAGCGGATATGCAAGCGATCCTATTATGGCAAACTACAAAAATTACGGTTTTTCGGATGTCATTGCCAAACCATATGAAATTAAAGAATTAAGTAATGTGATAAGAGATGTCCTGAGGAAATAAAATTGGAACTTATAAAAAAAGGAGGAGAAATCTCCTCCTTTTTTATAAAACCAAAATTACTTCTTCATCATAGCTGCTTTATCTTTCAAATGAGAACCAGCGCCGAAATGAGGGACAAATTTTCCTTTCACTTTCATTTTCTCTTTTGTTCTAGGATTAATAGCTGTTCTTGGTTTTCTCCATTTTGCCTTGAATGTTCCAAACCCTACGAATGTAACTTTGTCCTTTTTAAGAATCGCCTTTTCAATGTTTTTAAGCATTGAGTCTATTACCTCTTTAACCTTTTTGTTGCTTAACTCCGTGTCATTAGCTATGACTTTAATTAAATCCTGTCTGTTCATCTTACCTCCTTTTATTTGTTAATAAAAATATAAAACAATGAAAATGTTTTGTCAAGCGGTTTTTTAAATAAATTATCTACTAAACGCTTTCATAATAGGCGTTTCTGCAATTCCAACAATCGAGTATGACGACATAAGAACAAAAATAGCATAATTTACGATAAAAAGAGGAGAGACAATCTTTGCCCCCGCAATTAAAAAGAAAACCCCTATTATCAGCCATATAAGCAAAATCATCATACCGTATTTATTCTTAATCGATATCCCCTTTTTGTAATAATGTCCGCAATTAAGACAAACATCATAATTCCGATTAAGATACGCTCCGCAATTTTTACATTCAGCCTTCCTGTAATTCTTCAAATATTCAATTTTAAGCTCAATGTTTTCCCTATATTCCTCTGTGGACAAGGCAAGAGCTTTTATATAATAATCACTTGCATTCTTAAAATCACCCTTTCGCTCGTATACGAGTGCAATATTTCTAAATCTATTGAAGTCATCGATATCTCTCTTATTCATATACATTTCCAATCGTTCATTTAATTGTTCAATAATTTGTTTATAGCGTGTTTTTTCTCCCTTTTTAAAATCATAGATAAAATAGATATATGTTAAAATAATTGGCAACTCCGTAATATATAATAATAAACTTATTCTAACGATAAGAATTAAAGTAAAATTAACAATTAAAAGTATAGTATATATTATTGCAATATTATAGTATTTTTTTTCAAGCTGTTTATTTTCAATCACTAAAAGTATATGTGAAAGAATTATGAAGTGGTTAAGCAATAAGGATATTATTATAATTTTTATCATATTTACCTCACAAATATTTGTTAAACCAATCTATAATCAGTTCAATTCTTTTAATTCGTCTTGAAGGTGTCCCTATTCGCGAAAGTCCGTGCGACTCCTCCGGAAATCGCGCAAATTTAACCTTTCTTTTCAACATTTTCAATGCCACGAATAATTGTTCTGCCTGTTCAATCGGAGCCCTTAAGTCATTCTCACTATGAATTATCAAAAGAGGTGTTTTTATATTTTTAACATATGATATCGGTGAATGTTTTAAATAATATTCGATATTCTCCCAGAAGGTTGTTTTAAACTCATGTTTGAAATAGTATCCCGCATCGGAACTTCCGAAAAAGCTAACTAAATTCGTAACACTCCTTTGAGTAACTGCTGCCTTGAATATATCGGTATGTCCAATCAACCAATTGGTCATAAATCCGCCATAACTTCCTCCTGTTATAC
The DNA here is from genome assembly GCA_023132105.1 of Caldifarciminota bacterium. Lineage (GTDB taxonomy): Bacteria > Hydrothermota > 32-111 > QNBC01 > QNBC01 > JAGLYS01. The sequence continues at coordinate 1,232 of JAGLYS010000225.1, read as the reverse complement.
CAATCCTATTCTCATCGATATAATCATAATCTTTAATTATTTTTAAAGCATTTAAGATATCCTCGGTATCGGGCATACCCCATTGAGCCACCAATGATTTGGCAAATTTTTCACCATACCCTGAGCTTCCATGTGGATTGGAATAAAATATTACATAACCTTTTGAGGAAAGAACCTGAAACTCGTGAAAGAATGAATTCCCATATTGAGCGTGCGGTCCTCCATGGATTTCAACGATCAAAGGGTATTTCTTACCTTTTATTTGCCCATAAGGTTTTAGTATCCAGCCATTAACAATGTCTTTTTTGTAACCTTTCCATCTGAATGGTTCCGGTTTGGATATATAATGAGATTTTACATACTCCTTGTTAGGATCGATCTCCGTCTCCCCTTTTTTCCCGGGATCAATAATAATTCTTCCCGGATGAACCGCATTCGATAAAGCATAAATTGTATGTGTCTTTGATCTATCAAATGTTATAGCTTTACCAGTTCCCCTGAATATCTTTTGTATCTTCCCATTTGATATATTCGAACAATATATATGGCAATTTCCTCTATTACTAACAAAAAACAGAAGTTCATTTCTCCTCGACCACTTTAAAGAAGCAGAGTCAAAACTTTCCCCGGAATCATCGACAGTCATATCAATGCACATCAAATCACTATTCTTTAATATTTCTTCTACACTGTTATTTAATAAATTTATAACAAATGGTTTATAGTTTACAGTTCCAGTATAATCATCAACTTTAGTATTTCCTAAATATGAAAGGTATTTTCCATCGTTAGATATGGAAAGTGCGAATTTAGAACCTTTCTCTACATCTATTTTCTCTTCCCTTCCGGATTTGATATTCAATTTATATATACCGATATGGTTCGTATTTATTTCCCACTCTTTCTTGTCAAAGACAATATAATATACATATTTCGAATCATTTGCCAATACACCTTCAAGTATTCCATTTTTCTTTTTAGTCAATTGTTTATCTATCTTTCCCTTCGCAATATCGTATATATATAGTTGAGGTTTGTTGAATGGTAAATATCCTCTCCCATCATATCTATAACTGAGAGAATCTATAATGTGTACTTTTGGTGTTTTTTTTTCGGGTTTTTTTGCTTTTTCCAGATCTTTTTCATCGTTACTTTTCTTTGTTAATGTTAAAAGCAAATTATTTTCATCCTTCCCCCATAAATAGTTACTTAAATAAAATTCTTTAAATTCT
>JAGLYS010000224.1 GCA_023132105.1 Caldifarciminota bacterium | reverse complement strand
CCACAATCCATTCTCGGATAGGTAACGTAACATTATATTGATTGATGAATTTTTATCTCTATCAATGTTGTTACCACAATCACAAGTATATGTTCTTTTGCTTAGTGGCATATCTTGTTTAGTACCACATAAGCAACAAAGTTTTGATGTATCTTTTTCACTGATTTCCACTACTTTTTTGCCTACAAGTTTTGCTTTGTAAGTCAGAAATCCAGTTAAACGACTTATTGATCCTGTATTTTGTAATGACCTATGTAAATCTTTTTGATGTTTGTTGATTTGACACATTTTCTTAGGCGATAATTCTCCAACGATTATTGTATTGGCTTTAGTATTATTTACTATTTTATGACTTAATTTATGTTGGGAATCTTTTATTTGATTGGCAGATTTACGCTTACATTTGGCATGGAGTTTGTTCAATTTATGCCATTTTCTACTATACTTCTTACAATGATCTTGCCTACTTTGTAAATCTGCAAGTGGCTTTTCCCAATACTTATCAGGTCTTTGGTTGGGAAACTCTATAAACTTTCCATTCATATTTACTGCGGTCTGTTTAAGAATGCCTAAATCAAATGACTGGTACAAACCATTATCCTCATATGTTATCTCTGGCTGTTCGTAAATGATGGAAAGATAGTAGCTATTATCTTTCCTATATACTACTATTTGATAGATTTTTGAAAAAGTAAACTTTTCTGGAATAGAAAATATAAGTTCAACACCCGAAGGATGTTTATGGGATAATTTTACAATGCTATTTTCAACTTTAAAGCCAGAATGATTATAACACAGGGTTGTAAAATAGTTCTTACCTTTATAGCGTGGCGGTTTGGCATCTTTATCCCCCTTCTTTTTTAGGGCGAAGAACGATTTAAAATCTCCATCTAACATCCGAAGTGTGTATTGCAACACCTTACTGTAAACCATCTTGTATTCTGGATATTCTTCTTTTATCTTCAGTAAATCATTCTGTTGCTTGATATAATCAATACCACTTATCCCACTCTCAAAAGATTCTATCCTCTCTTTAAGTGCGAAATTATAAATTAATCTGCATTTTTCTGATAAATCTAACAATACCTGTTCTTGCTCGGTTGTCGGCATAATCCTAATCTTTTTGGTGAGTTGCATTTATTTTCTCCCTGACTTTCTCAAATCATCCCTTCCTTTCCGTTTCTCCTTGCTAAATATCCTATTACTATTACCGTAATGATAATTAATATGACTATCCAATTATCTGATATTATATCATGGGCTATTTCTTGTGTGGTTACTTGCTTTCGCATAAATACATCCCAATCATCTCTAGCATCTCCGTAATTGGCTTCCGAATTGCTATTGTCCATCCAGACTATTTCATTGTTATAAATATCTCCCAAATACTGCCTTCTGACCGAACTTATGATGATAGTTTCTTCCCCCAATTCTGTAAGGTAGATATTCCCACCTTCAACATATGCGATTTGAGTGTTCCAGATTAATAGACCATATGCCCCATTTTTAAAAAGTTCAAGATGTCCTGTGTATATATCGTAGATGTATGCATTCCATTGGGTTATATTATTAACAGTTTCTAATATGCTAATTCCTACCCTGCCACCATAAATTGTTGTAGCAATAGCTTTACTATAATTGCCATCAATATGTATGGTCTTTCTGGATGCTGAATCTATATCATATAGCAATATTTCATGACCGCCTGAATTGTTTAGAACATTGATTACGATATTATTATCCCACATAACCAGCCCATATACGCTATAATTCTCACTTTTATTAACAATGGTTCTATAACTCCCATCTTCGTAATTTAACAAATAAGCTTGTCGCTTACAACTTTCTTTGTGGGTATATGCTATCCAGTTACTATCAATGAGATGGTGATGCCCATGTGCATAGCTTGTTGATTTCAGTGGGATCTCCCAAGTGTCCTTGCTGGATATGTTGTACATATACAATCGAGTATCCCATGAATTACCACTCCCCTGTGCTTCATAGATAATCTTATCGCCATATATCTCTGGAGATTCAGCATGATAATAAATATCTGGATTGCCCATCAGTTTGTTTTCTGCGGTTATGTTCCATGTTTTACTATCTCTAATATCATGTACCATGATCCATGAAGGTTCTCTTAATTCTATAAACTCATTATTATTCTGATTGATCGCCCTTCTCCAGACAATGTAATTTCCATAGATGCATGGTTTACTGTCATAATACGGTGAAGGATCTACTGACTTTATTACAATTTCTTCTGCTACTGCTGGAATTGTTGTGAGAAGCAACATACTGGCTACTAACATAATTACAATTATCTTACTCATAATTTTATTCCTATAACCAATATAGATATAACACCGAATATTATTATTGATCCACAAATACCGCCACCGCCTTCAGTAATTTCATCTGTTGGGGATGTGCTGTATTCTTCCTCGCCAGTATCACCACCCCAATGTGTTTCATCCCATGTGTCATTATCAACCTGATTAGCTACAAATATAGATGCCAGTACAATGATGAATGCTAAACTCATTAGTCCAGTTGTTCTTTTCTTAATCATATTATCCTTTATCTCCAATACCATGTAAGAATACATGATTACACAATATACATTCGATTACCCATGATTCTTTTGTCGCTAATTCTACTGCGGATAGATGTTGTCCATTATGTTCTATTGTTTTTTTGCATTTTGGACATTGTGCTATTACTGTAATACCCATATCAACATTCTCCTTATTATGATTATACTTCTTCTGTATTCAATTCTATATCCAGCCCATCTATTGCAGGAATCTCTATATCACCGTCAAGAACCAAACCCTCAACAAATAGTTCTAATTTCTCCTTTGCTACATCACTTAATTTTGTTCCTTTTGGTAATCCTTCAATTTCTATTTCAAGTTTCATTCAATCACTTCCTTTTATCCTCACTTTCTCCATTTATATTCAGGTATTCTTATTGTGTCCAGATAACCGCCATATTTTGAATATACGATTATAACAATTTCTTTACCACAATCATCTGACCATTCGTCTGATAAATCCAACGATAATTTGAACTTATCACCTTTAAATTCGGCAGATTTGAAATCACTTTGAGCATATCTGTATTTTCTTATTTTTTCAGTTATTACATTGAAAGCAATCCAGCAACCGATAATTAACCCAAATGTTGCCAAGAGATAAATAATATATTCCATCATTCTTTCTCACCTTCCTTCTTATTTTGTGCTTGAATATTGCTAAAGGGCGTTTTAAGGCGATCTATGGCGTTATCTTCTGGAAATGGTTTTCCTGTCCGTTGCATATGGAGTTGCATTACTTAACACACCCTATTCCTGCCTTCTTTGTCAAATAATCAAGCTTGTTTACCTTGTTTTTGCTATCTCGGATATTTTGCTTGTTAAATTCATCTAAACTATCAATATCTTTTAAGGATGCGTTAATGATAAAATTATGGGCGATCTCTCTTGCTTCTTTGCGAGTTGAGATACGATCCTTACCACAAGCATCTGCAATATAGTTAAAATGCCCTTTGCCATCACCATCATAGAATATACCATATTCAACTGACCAATATATTCTGAATGTGTGGAATAACATTCTGACCTGTAATTTTATCTGGCAACCTTCCCACACTACATCAGATGCCATATACTGTTCAATCATGTAGGTATCTTCGATTAACTTGAAATTAAATTTGTTGTCTGGAATGATGATCGGTTTTTTCCTACCTATTTTTCTTTTCTCTTTACGCTGAACCCATTTTATCCTGTAATCTTTTAGTACCAATTCGCTACCATTAATTTCAAGCTTAACATCAGAACCATTAATTTCTTTTAATATACCTTCAGAAACAAAAATGCCATAACTATCTATCCACCCCATAGAGATGCCAACAACTTCGCCAATTGCATCACTCAATCGCTTATCACGATTACGATTTGATAGTTCAAGCCAGTGTTCAATATCGAATGGCGTTTTTGACCATTTGACAAATTCTAATGAATCAATGAACCAATCGGGATTGTATTTCTTCAGGGATTCTTTTCTATCATCAATGGCTTTTGTACGCATTTGTTCATGTTCTTCATCTGAATAGGTTCTCATTGCCACTTCCTCTAATGAATCATAAAGTGAGTATATATTTAAATACTTTTGTAATCAATAATTAGAAGGATACACTAAACCTTCAGAATCATGATTGAATACTATAAATTCTTCATACCTTCCCAAACTACCAACATTTAATGCTATGATGTCCTTGATCGGTATCTCTTTTTTTATTATAATCCGTTCTTCATCATAATCTTCAAACATCTCCCGAAAACTTTCTTTCATGCCATCACTATGAACCCAATTCAATGTGTGCTTGTTTTTAATATTGGATCTGTTGCCCTGAAACCGATATAATGTGATAGTATCCCCATATTCTTCCTGAAGTGCTTTTCGTGTCTGGCTAAAGGAATCATATATCTCATCAGCATTCCATCTCCAGTTTTGTTTATCTTTATCAAAATGATAATCTACGTTTGTTTGGCTTCCAACTATCGTGCCTTGTGCTGAAACTATAATATCATAGTTATACTTTGATTCTTCAAATTCTCGCTTGGCAATATCAATTATGTTTTGCGGTAGTTGGAATCTTACATTTCCTCTGGAACTCATTGGCTTACCTGCGGATGTCTTTATGCCCTTTCTGGACAATGAATGCCTACGTGATTCTCCCTTCCAGCCTATTAGTTAGCCCCCAATGTCCAATCTATGTCGTTAAAAACTTTGGTTGGATTGTCAAATGGAGTGTATCTTTTTGATTTTATTTTTACTTTATCTGCTTCTTGGACATACATATCAATTAATATTTCTCCAGTGATGCCTTTCATTAATCTTGCTATTTTTCTTCTTTGGCTGTTTGTAGGTGCTTTTTTCATTTGTAGAAGCATTGTTGAGTGAGAAGGAGTTACAGACATCCTTATATTCCCCATGTTCACAAAATCCCTTTGAGTTTGATTGGCATCTAATACTGCTTTTATCTCCCCATGATCTAACCACTTTTGATTATGACCATCTGAAAAATCTAACATAGTGCCATCCGTCAGTAAATAACCTGCTTCGTATGGTGAATCCGTAACTCCGAAATGAGATTTTGCGTTTTCATTGACAATAAGATCCTCTGTTGGTGAACCCCTTGCAAGAAATTCTTTGATTGTGCCTGACTTCTCTGCTTTGATGGGGTTTACATCTACTGGCACACCTTCAAGATATATTTTGTTTTCTTCAGCATTTATGACATTGAACATATCATCTTCCCTTTCATCACCTTCATATTCCAGTAAGAAATCAATATCCGATTGGGGCGTTTCCTTGCCTTTAAGATAGCTTCCCCATAATTTGACATCAATTATTTTAGCATCAAGAAAATTAAATGAGATAATATCTTGTATTTCATTCTGAACTATATCTTCGATATTTTCTTTCGGTCTGCCAAACTTCTTCTGTAATCGTGTATTTAAATTGGGCTTACCTGCGGTCTTGATGCCCTTTCTGGACAAGCTGTGCCTACGTGATTCTCCTTTCCAGCCCATCAATCATTCCCCCAATTTATTAAGAAATCAATATTATTTGGAACACCTGCTCTGATAAAGATGGGGAGTTTGTGATAATCATCTACCCCTTCAGGAGTTTCGGCATCATAATGTAAATTACCAATTGTAATCCAGAAATGCGTTGGAATCCATTCTTTCTTACCATTAGGATTTGTAAATATTACATCCCAATTTGATTCACTTACTTTTGCATTAGGGATTTTTCTTGCTAATTCCCATGCAAATTCTTCACATTCTCCACTATTGATTTCGCATGGGCTACTTTCATATTCTTTAATTTGGTTTTGGATTATTGAACTGATCTTCAAATTTGTTGATGGATCTCTGGAAATTCCTTTAGCTTGTGTGGTCTTAATGCCCTTTCTGGACAAACTGTGCCTACGTGATTCGCCTTTCCAAGTCATAATCCAAGTTCACCCCTTACTTTTGATGTCATGAATTTGGTTACTTCTTCTGTATGTCTTGCTGGATATAATACCATAACTGGAATTATAGATTTCCCCAATTCCTCTGATGCAACTGCTCTGTGATGCCCTTCTTGACCAAAAGTTCCACTTATATCACCTGAATACTCGGTAGCATAATAATATAAACTTGGCGGTGAGTATTTGTTTCCACGCATAAAATCTGCTTTAATCCATTCTACACTTTCGGGTTTTATCCTACTTCTTATATCGCCAATATGTTCATTGTCGAATCCTTTTTTAATTGCTTCTTCATATTTAGATACGGTCATGTAGATAATAGTAAATTTTTGGTTTTTATATTTTTCATAATATTTGGGTTCTGCAAGATGAGGAACTGTATTTTTTTCTTGCATAAAGAATGGATGATCGACTAAATCAGAACTACCTCTGGCAACGTAATTTCTAACTGATAATCGCTTGGTCTTATCAATGTTGGTTTTGATACCTTTCCTCGATAATGAGTGCCTACGTGATTCTCCCTTCCAAGCCATTATTTATTCTCCTTTAATTCTGTCTTTTCTGTTTCAAGATTAATAGTAAATTCAGTTTGCTTGAATAGGTTAGATTCTCCCTTCCTAACTCTAACTAAATATTTATGAAACCAATCGTGAAATTCATCCCTTCGATCAAGCCAGTATTTGTCAAATTCATCTACCTCATCCCATGCAATAATCTTATCATCTTTATCCTTGATTAATTGCCAACAGGTTATTGTAGCCCTGTTTTTATCCCTGATTACTGATGCGGATTCTGGAAATTTATTTATCATGTATGAATCTAAATAATTAACACCCAAGCAAAGAAAATCTGGCTTTTTCATTAAAGCTTCTCGTACATCCTGCCCACTAAAATATCCCGAAATTGTTCCATCAGGATGCGTATGAAATTCCATTGCATAATCACTACCATCTTGTGTCATACAGTGGGGCATTTGTACATAACATTCTTCTCCTTCACAGATACCATCTTCGCCAGTATTACTAAATCTACTTGCATAATGGTTTCCATCATCATCTCTGCATATACTAAAACCATGTTCATTATCAGTAGCCCTTGTTCTCCTTAATGATTCTGCAATAATTTCTCTGTGTTCAATGATTAGATCGTTGATATAGAATTGATTATCTGTTCTGCCTTTAGCAACAAAATTCCTCACTGATAATCGCTTGGTCTTATCTATGTTGGTCTTTATTCCTTTTCTGGATAACGAATGCCTACGTGATTCCCCCTTCCAGCCCACTAAATCAACTCCTGATTTTTCTTTCTCTGATCGCAATCATCACATAAACCATTCTTATTTAATATGTGTTCTGGAACTGGCTTTTTACACTTTTTGCATTTTGGCAATTAGATACCCCCATTATTAAAAAAATAGTGGAAGATGGGGGAAGTGGCACAACTCCCATCTCCCGAAGGAGAAGAATCATTATGATTATTAATATCTTTACATATCCCAATGCTTACCATATTTACCACCATATTCCTTCTTTCTTTCTTCATGTGTTTTTATTTTCTGTGGATCTAATTTGAATAATACTTTTATGGTCATACCATAATTTACAATATCAAACTTTTCTTTTGTACTTGGATGTATGACTACAACAGGGATTGTATCATGCCCTAATTGTTTAGATGCTACTGCTCTGTGTATCCCTTCCTGCCCGAATGATGATTTGGGTTTACCATCCCAATACAATACCCTATATTCTAAATAGGGCATTGCAAATTTATCTCCTTTGACCATATCAATTTTCAGTTTATCTATTTTTGATTGGGAGAAATAAATATCTTCATCTCCCCTTCCTTTTTTGATTGCATCTAAATATTCATCAGTGGTTATGAATATAATCTCATGTGTGCGTTTATTTATTCTATCATTATATTCAGGATCTTCGTATATATCTCTAATGAATGGGAAGTTATAATTTGATAGATCTAAATCAAATATTGGTGATAAATTACTTGGAGTGGCTTCAATTCCTTTTGCTCTTTTAATATTGCCTTTGGATTGTGCTGTCTTTATCCCTTTCCTTGATAGCGAGTGCCTACGTGATTCACCTTTCCAGCCCATTAATCATCACCCAATAATTTCTTTACTGTATCATAAACATTATCCTTACCACCTAAAGATGATAATGTTGCTTGACCGACTATAATATCTAATTTATCTTCTGGAATGCCTGTTTCTTTAGATAATCGTTGTAAATTTACTTTTGCTTTTGAACGCTTTCCTTGTCTTATTGCTTTATTACGCTTTTCTCTAACATTCCATACCCTTTCGGTTATTTTTTCAATTGTTTCTTGCCTATTTTCAGTTACCCCACTTGCTTTTGAAATTTCTTTCAATTCTTTGTTAATGTCAAAAGAAACACCTTTTAGTGTACCCACAAAATCCGTTATAGAAGGATATGTTGGATTCTGTGTTAGTTCTGCATTGATAATATTGAAACTTCCATTACCATCAAATAATAATTCATCTTCTCGGTCATATACATATAATACAAATGTTTGATCGTATTTCCCTTCTTCTCTATCAATAGTTTCATCATACATTTCTATAATTACATATGAATTATTTGGTAATTTATATTCTGTTCTTATTTCCTTCAGGATTCTTTCTTCTAAATCAGAATTGATAGTGGCAGATGATGTTATCTTTCTGGATGTCATGTAGAAATTCTTTTGTGGATAGGGGGTTTTTGGTTTTATTGGCAATCCATGTGCTGTCTTGATGCCCTTTCTGGACAAACTATGCCTACGTGATTCTCCTTTCCAGCCCATTATGTATCTCCTTCAATTGCCCTCTTGGACATTCGGAATAATTCTCTCATTACTGCCATCAGAATTAGTAATATTAGTAGTGATAAAAGTATATGATGTAATATATTTATTGGGTTGAACTCCACCAAAGGATACCTGTCATGGTTTGCCCATCCCTCTCCACCATTTGTAATATCATAGGGAGTATCGCCTATGCCAAATGGCAATAAATAATCTACTCCAGTGTAATCGCCCCACCAATTGCCTTCTTCACCGTTATCCCATTGGTTGTTACCGCCTGTATCTTCCTGTGCCTGTTTTATATTGTCAAATATTATATTGTGATAAATTAGGCAATATTCAGTTGTAAAACCGTTCAGTAGGATTCCTATATTGTTATTAGATATTTCATTCCCTGTGATTGTGATATTATTACAGGCATCTATATTTATTCCATCTCCTGTATTATTTGAAATTGTATTATTTTCAATTAGTGATTCAGAAGTTGCAGAATTTGTGTATATTCCATTAGAAGTACATTGTGTTATTGAATTGTTAGTTATTCGGCAATAATCACTTTTTTCCATACCGATTCCAATACGATTTTCATAGAGAATGTTAGAATCAATGGTTATATTTTCTGTTTCTTCAAGATATATCCCTGCCCCTGTTAGAATCATACCACCATCTAATTCACAATTTATGATTTTACAATGTTTAGTTGTATATTCGATTTTTATACAATAGCCAGTTGTATCACCATTGATTATCCAATTGCTGATGATATATGGATTGTTTTCTGTTCCTATGCCTGAAATTACTCCGTTGATTGCTGTAAATTCACTATCCCCTTGAATTACAATTGGATCATGGAGAGATAATCCAGTTGCATCTACATTAACTGACATGAATGTACTTACCACTAAAAAACAAGTAATTACTATAGTTACTGCGAATGCCCTAATAGATTCACCCTTCCAGCCCATGAATTAGCCCCTATATTTATAAAGAATTATTATACCATTACTTGTTATTGTTTCCTTGACTTTGAAGCCCCTTCTTTTTAATTTAGCTGTAACAACATCTGCCCATGTTCTGAAAACATATGAGGAATGATATTTGTATTTCTTACCATTGATTGTCTTTGTTTTGGGGATTCCCTGTGCCAAGTTTGTTTGTAATTGCTTTAACAAATCTGGATGCTCATCAGGAAATGCTTCAAGCAATATGAAATAATAGCTGTCGTTTTCTTCTAAATGATCTCTTGCTATCTTTTGGGCTTCTCTCCAATCGTCAGTATGTTCCATCTCTACTTTCATTCCTATATCTATTTGGAGTAATAATGGATCGGTTTGTGGAATGATTATGTGTTTAATTTTTAGTTTATTACCGCTTACTCTCCCCCTACTTAATAAGTGCTTTATAGATAGCATAGTTTCAGGATCTAAACTTATTATTTCTTCTGGAGTTAATAACCTACCACCATATTTTTCAAAGAGTGGAGAATTTGCTGGAATAGATAAGTTCTCAATGAATCTTCCATTCTTTGTTCTATAAATTCCTGCTTTTGTTTGTTCAATTAAATTCTGACGATCAACATATAAATATCCTTCAGGAATTATATTCTTTGAACCTCTGGCAACGTAGTTCCTTACAGATAATCTCTTATCTTTGTCAATGTTCGTTTTGATGCCTTTCCTTGAAAGCGAGTGCCTACGTGATTCTCCTTTCCAGCCCATATTGTTCACCGTTTTTTATCGTCTTTTATTATTCCATTCAATTGATCATGTATCATTTTAAAAATTATTAATAGTATAATCAATGCAATAATAGAAATCAATATCTGACTAAATATTTGCATTGCTGTAAGTTCTTCTTCTTGTTCTTTTGGAACTTCATAATATTCCATTAGAGGATAATTATCCTGCCCTGTTGTGAATATATATGGGGTATCTCCTATGTTATCTGAACCTAATATGTCTTGGTTCACCCCATGATAATTATCTACTCCTGTATAATTATTCCAATAATTTCCACCAAATTGATGTGTACTATTCCAGTAATTAGTTCCAGTATTATATGCGATTTCTAATGATGTTGTACTTAGAAAGTTATTGTGATATATATAATTATACATTGAAGTTACAGAAGAAATATACATATCATAATTTAAACTGTTGGATACATCATTGCGTATTATATCAGAATATGTTGTTTTATAAAGATGGATTCCAATTGTGCTATCTGTTATAGTATTATCTAATATGGATAAATAACTTGAAGTTGATGAATAAATACCATAACTGATACTATATTTGATAGTATTATTTGATATGTTATTAATGTTAGAAGCATCAGATAAATGTATTCCAATAGTTGAATTTGTTACATTATTGTTAAAAATTATATTGTTCGTTGATGAAAATAAATATAATCCATTATTACTATTGTTTAGATTGTTGTTTGTTATATTATTGTAATTTGATGATGGATTAAGAATTATTCCATTGGTACTACTTACGTTTATATTGTTGAGATCTATACTTATATTTGATGATGTGTGCAAGTATATCCCATGCACATTATTAGTAATTGTATTATCAAATACGGTTATATTTCCTGAAGTGTGTAAATAAATTCCAGAATTTCCGTAATATTCAACACTTATCCCACTTGCATCAAAAATACTGCAATCCAGTATGATGGTATATTTTGTAGTATTCCCAATATAGATCCCACACCCATATCCTGTTGCATTAATAGCCCAATTTGCAATGACATATGGATCGCCTGATGTTCCTGTTCCTGAAGATACGCCATTCCCAACAGTAAAATCACTGTTTGAATTTATTCTAATCGGCAGATGTGATGTTAATATGATTTCACACCCTATTGGTTGCTCTGCCTTTGCCACTTCAATAAGTGGGATTGTCATTGTTGCTACTAACATTATTACAAATGCTATTGCTATCATTCCTTTTCCTGTTTTCATGGTAATCACTTTCCTTTAGTTTTTATGCCTTTCCTTGACAATGAATGCCTTCGGCTTTCTCCCTTCCATCCTGATCTTTTACCTTTCTTTTGTCTGCCAGTATGGGCTTTGTTGGGCTTGATCTTGTGGTTGGATAGGTTACTAATTGATATTAATTTAAATGGTTTCTTCAATGTAATTGCATCTTCTTTCAATAATTTGATGTGTCTATCTGCTTCTTCTTTGTTATTAAATGTTGCGTCTAATACTCCAATTGAACCATCACCTATTTCTTGTTTCCAAACTACCATATACTTCCCCATCTACTTCTCCCCCCATTGTTTGTAATATGTTCCATCATGCCATAATGCCCTTTTGAATATTCTGATTAAGAAACCCACTATACCCAAGATGATTATGACAACTAAAATTGAATAAAGTAAATCATATGTGGATTCTGTGAAATCAAATTTCAATAGTATCTGTGTTTGTCCTGATTCCAAAGGATTGATTTCAATTTCTACACCCTGAAGATCTCCATAGACTTGATATATTTCATCATTTTTATAAACTTGAACCATCACATCTGGATTATCAACAAACCTTAATTCGTTAATACCATCTGCTGAATCTATATTGATTACAATATCATTTCCTAATGAAGATACCATATCTTCCCATGAAACAGAACCCCACCCAAATAATGCTTTTCTCCTTTCAAACATTAGATCAATGTCTAATGTGATGTTATTTATGTTGTAGGTGGTTATATTAAACTCATTAGTGCCACTAATATGCGACATATTCATATATCCTGTAATTGCTGGATTTTGTCTTTCGGCATAATATCCACCATCTCTGAAACCATCCATAACATAGGTATTCTGCCTATCAAATGAAGTAGAAGTAGGCACAGATGCTAATACTACCATTGGCGTGATTATCATTGAGAATATAATTATTATGTTGGTAAGATGCCACTTTCGATTCCTATTCATAGAGCATCACCACTTTCTTCAAGTGTGATTTTATCCTTTCGTTTCCTTATGAATGCTATGCTAATCACCATCATGAAGATGCTCATTGTCATATAATCACTAAACTCTGGAATGTGTACTCTTTGTATATCTCCCCAACATTGTGGGTCATAACGCATATCATGTGAACCACCGTAATAATCAGGATATTGAATAGTATAGCCACCACCATTATCTGTTCCCATGACCATGAATCCGATTTCACTACCAATACCACTAAATTTAGAATAATTGTTAAGATCATCTACTTCAAATCTAAATTCATAAGTCATGTATGATCCTGTTTTATTCACTTTACATTCAACCCAATCAGTTGATTTAGAACTCCAACCTGCCCCTGTGCCTTCGTAATATGTTGTGCTATTATCTCCTGAAATTGTACATAAAACATCATCTGTTTGGGCATATAAACCATTTGTATGATCTCTATCAAATGCGACCTGACAAAAATCACCATCATCCCATGTAGTATCTGTTATCATGGCAACTCCAACATATACATATGTATCATCCATCATAGTGTAAACTTTCATATCTTGGGTTAAATCTATGGTATGAATATTAGCATCATTTGTCCATGCATTTTCATCTAACTTACCATCCATTGTTATAGTTGCTGATGTGCTTTCTGCAAATATAGTATAATTAGTGTAATGTATATCACCCCATTCATCAGGTTTATCAGCATACTGTGTGGTTGGTGTAGTTCCTAAATAGTATTGGCTTGGAAACCATGTATGCTGATTTGGGGTTTGTACATCTACGGCATATCCACCAAATCCAATTTCCTCTCCATGTTCATTCCAAGTTCCAGATATTGATAAATCATCAAGTGGAATTTTAAATTCATATCTTTGATGGTCTGTTGCCCCATCAACATAAGTATTTGCCCCTGTCCACCCTGTTGGAGTTGATGCTGTTCCCCAACCTGATCCTGAACCTTCACAATATTGAAGTGTATCATTTTGATAGCATCTGAACTTTTTATATGTTGAGTTATTTGGGGATGTGTTTTCATTATGCCATGTATCAAAATAAATTTCTCCAAAATCACCTATATTATCTTGGCTTTGTTGATAATTAATAAGATAAACATAAAGATGATTTTCATCCTTCATTACCCCAATATCTAAATCATTACTTGCTACATCCACTAAATAATATTCAGATGGAAACCATTCACCATGAGATGCATAACTAATTGATCCATCTATTACAACTGCATAATTGGTTGGTCTTGCTTTTAGATCTGTATTGTTTCCTACTGTTTGTCTTGGGCTTACTTCAGGTATGGAATTGAGATTCAATCCACCAAATCCTGCCCTAACGCCCTGTTCCTGAATATATTTCTCTCCAAAATCACCCTTGATTTGAATAGATACTACTGTCTTGTTGATTCCATATAATACCATCTCATTATCAGTAAATGAATAATTATCTGCTGTGCTTTCATAGATGTGTCCACCACATTGCTTGATAATATCATCTGCCCAAAACTCATAACTAATTATAATAGTGGTTGCCATATCCCTTGATTCATATTCTTCTGGAACTGTATCCTGTTGGCTTGGTTGTAATTCTGATTCTGCTGTATCAGTTGGAATATTATCCTGAATGATTCTAATAACATAAGGAATTGAATTATAAGCTAATGAATCCTCGGTTACTATGTGTAATTCGTTCTTTTCAAATATGTGGTAATAACTTAACTTGGGATCTGCCCTTGTTCCTTCCTCTGATAGTCCTACTTGCTTAATTACATCCACATCTATTACTTGGCTATACTCATAGTTGCCTATGGTGTCATAATGGAATATAAGCAGTTCTAAACCACTTACATTAGTAAAGCCCATTTGAATAGGATGTAAAGAAAATTCTAACTGATCTTGATTGTTTGCTGAAGATATACGAAATGAAGAATATCCTGAAGTAAATCCGTTCCAATCGCTATTGTTCTTGGATGAATCAAACTCATAACCAACCGCATTTTCTATTGAGTTATTGTATCCATAAATATCAATGTAATATTCATAAGATCCATAACCAATGTGGTATCCATCATTTGATGCCACATCATTTACAAAAATAAGATAACTTTCAGTAATGTTGTCAGTACCTTTTAAAATATCGTCTTTCTGTAATGTCATATATAGAGTGTTTCTATCTTCTTTAACTCCAAAATTACCAAAACCAATATCTGTTAAATTTGTCCACTCACGATAATCATTATCAATTGTGATTGTTATTCTTTCATCTGGCAGGATAACTACCATATAATTTATAGCAACCATTAGAATTACTATAATTATAATTCCAATGAACTTAAAAGTGTTTGATTTTTTCTTTCTTCTTTTATTTTTTTTGCTCTTTAAATCACTGTCAAAGGATGGGAAATCTAATCCATCACCGCCCATGCCATTGGTAAATCCATTATTACCTATTTCGTTGGATACTTTATTCTCCATCACTGAACCATTTGTTAAGCCAGTTCCAACACTTCCAGAATTGTCTAATGCTTTCTTATTCTTTCCCACATTATTAGTTAAGCCACCATCTTCTTTCATTAAAGACCACCACTTACATGATTAAGCTTCATCATCTCCTTATTCTTTATAAGCATATCAATTTCTTTCTTTAAATCTCTTTCAGTTGCAACCTTGCCCTCAAACAAATATTTCCGATCCTTTTTTGGATTGAGTGCAAATATTCTTACATGAAGATCATCATTTTCATCAGGATACACTAAACCCATTAAAGTATATGGATATTTTGCCTTGTTTTCTCTTACATTGTGTATTTCCATAGCTAATATAAAATCTTGGGCTGAAAATTCTGGAACTAATGTATTAGGATGGTAGTGGATGTAACCTACACACTTACTTTCATCCCCTTTGTTCCACCGAAGATAAGATGCATCCATTTCATCAGATACTTGAAGATCATCAATTAGAATATCCCCTCTAACCATATCCAATTCAGCGATCCATTCTTCCCTATTTGCTAAATCTGAAAAATGTTCAATTTGTTTTTTAGTGTAGTCTGGCAGTTCTATCTTCAATGTCGGATTTCCTTTACCCCTAATGAATTTATATTTCTCATTATCTTTAGATGTCTTGATGCCCTTTCTGGACAACGAATGCCTTCTCGATTCTCCTTTCCAGCCCATTAGTTAGCCCCTATCCTTCATCATCTATGTTTTGTTTCATATAGCTGATTATAAACATTGCCATTAGGAGTATGATAATTAATGGTATCAGCAACAACAAAATATCCACTAATAATCTATTCGGGTTCTGAACTTCAAAAGTTATACTGTCTGTGTTTGTTTTACCATCATCATCCGTTACTGTTAGATATAAAGTTACATTACCTTCCACATCTGAAAATCGGTAAGTAAAATTACCACCATAGAATACATATTCTTCACCACCATAAGTGAAGTTCCATGTATATAAAACTATATCTCCATCTTCATCATATGATTCAAAACCACTAAAGTCAATATTATTGAACATTAGTACGGTTGTTATGTTTCCATCAATTATAGATATAGGATCTTTAGATATGATTTCTACAATACCATGCGTAACATCAGTTCGCCCATCATTATCTTCAACAGTCAATGTGATTGTATATATTCCTTGTTCTGTAAAAGCAAATGAGATTTGTTCAGTATAGTAATTATAATCCGTTCCTTCATAGTTAAATGACCAATGCCAATTGACAATATATCCATCTACATCTGTTGATGGTGATGCATCCAATGTTTTTATTCCTTTGTTGGTATCGTCTGGAGATTGGAAGAAATCAGCAACAGGATCTTTGAAGGTTATTGTTACCCATGTGGTTGATGTATCCGTTCTTCCATCATCATCTGTTACGACCAATGTGATTTCTGTGGCTATTTCTTCCAAGAAATCAAAGGATGGTGATACCCCATTCAATGTTTCTGAATGCCCAAGATAAGTAAATGTCCAAGTCCAATCCGCAATTGATCCATCTGGATCATATGAACCTGAACCATCAAGTGTATATTCTCCCTTATTTGTGCCTTGTGATGCCCCTGCATCTGCTACTGGAGATACAAACACTAATGTAACTTCCATTGTGTCTGTATCAGTTCCACCTTCATCATCAGTAACGGTCAATGTAACTGTGATCGGTGATTGGCTTATGAAGAAATCATATGTTGGGGCTATACCGTATATGGTAACTGGAGTTCCATCATCACTAAATGTCCATTTATATTCTGCAATTGTTCCATCAACATCTGTTGTACCTGAACCATCAAATGTGATTAATCTTTTTCCAGTAATATCTATTCCTGCATCCGCTATTGGATCTGCATTTGTAATATTTACCCATGTGGTAGATGTGTCGGTTAGACCACTATCATCCCTAATGGTCAATGTGATTTCATAATCTCCAAGTATAATGAAATTAAACATTGGGTAGGTAAGATATATCTCCGTTGGTGTTCCATCATAATTGAAATTCCATGTGTAGTTAAGGACAACTCCATCTGGATCTGATGATCCTGAACCATCAAGAGTATAATACCATTTCAATCCTTCTTGTGATACCCCTGCATCTGCTATTGGATACAACCATGTGATGTTTACCCATGTTGTAGATGTGTCTGTGCCACCATCATTATCGGTGATGGTAAGAAGTATTGGGAAATCGCTTTGGTTCTGGAAATCATATATCGGGGCTACTCCGAATAGTTCTTTCAAATTACCATCCCAAAATGTCCATTTATATTCTGCAATT
>JAGLYS010000223.1 GCA_023132105.1 Caldifarciminota bacterium | reverse complement strand
GGTAATATAAATTGTTATTACTATTCCGGCAATGATTATACCCCAGCAAATAGGAATATTCATCGTAGATGCTATTAATGACCCGGCTCCCTGAACCTGTACATATGCAAGAATGATATATGCAATTATAAATGCAAAGGCAGAATACAATCTTGTTGTTTTGTTGTAAACAGATTCAATCATTTCAGCTACCGTATGTACCTTCTTTTTTCTGTATATTGAAGCAAGAGTAAATGCAAATATAAACATACCGGTGCCTGTCGCAAAATTATACCATAACGGAGAAAATCCGACGGCATAAGCTCTTTCGGTAGTCCCGATTGTACTCATAGCCCCGAGCCATTCTCCAAGCATTGTTGCAGTACATAGCAATAAACCGAGGTTTCTGCCGGCAAGAATAAAATCAGTTGATGACTTGGATTTGGTCTTTGCATAGAGACCGACAAGTATTAATAGAATAAAATAAGCTGCAAGAATGTAGAATTGAATAGACAATTTATCCTCCTTATTGTTTGCAGAAGCTGATGCCGATATCAATTGCTTCTAAGTTCATATCCTTTGCTTTTTCAGGAGCATTTTTAAGAACTGCTTTTCTCAAAGCTTCAATTGACACAACATTAGTGGCATATGCAATCGATGATAAGGCAATTATATTGGCTATTATCACAAGATTGAATTTTGATCTTGCTGTTCTGATATAG
The DNA here is from genome assembly GCA_023132105.1 of Caldifarciminota bacterium. Lineage (GTDB taxonomy): Bacteria > Hydrothermota > 32-111 > QNBC01 > QNBC01 > JAGLYS01. The sequence continues at coordinate 2,463 of JAGLYS010000223.1, read as the reverse complement.
GGGAATGAAAATACTTCCCCATCATAGTTTTTGGGAACCCGTACAAAATCATCATCTATAAATAATTTACCGCTATCTTTTAATATATTGACATATTTATCAGCAGTAATTTGTGTGAAAGATAATAATATATCCAGATGTCGAACGCGAGGAAAGTATATTTTACCGTCGCTTATAATGATGTCAGAGCTGGATTCTCCTCCTCTCGCCTCAACCCCATAGGATGATGTTTGAACAGCGTTTTTCTTATCAAATACTGTAGCCGATTCCCCAAGTATAAATCCTGCTTTAATGAGTCCCTGCCCACCTTCGCCTGCCAGTCTTATTTCCGTACTCATTTTTTCTCCTTAATTTTATTTACAATTTGCATATATGCATCATTGTACTCTAAAACATCATTTGTTTCCTTGAGTATACCTATAGGGATCTTTCCTGTTTCTTTAGCCTTTGAAACAGGTGATGTTATCTCCTTCAGGTGTTCTACAAATTTCGGAGCTGATGATAATTTATTGTTTTTACCATATTGAGTAGGACACGGACTTAGAATTTCAATAAACGAAAATCCTTTATGTTGTAATGCCATTTTTATGTATTTTTTTAATTGTGCCGTATGAAAAACAGTTGTTCTTGCTACAAATGTTCCACCGGAAGCAATAACCAATTCACATAAATCCAATGCTCTTTCGGGAAAACCATAAGGACTTGTTGCTGTAATACTGAGATATGGGGTTGTAGGGGAGTATTGTCCGCCTGTCATACCATAGTTCATATTGTTTGAGACAAGAGCTGTAATACCTAAATTTCTACGGGCAGCATGTATTAGATGATTGCCACCTATTGCTGCCGAATCACCATCACCCATCATAGCAACTACAGTTAGCTTGGGATTTGCTACCTTTACACCTGTGGCATAAGCAAGAGCCCTCCCATGGACTGTGTGCATTGTATTAGTATCGATATAATCATCAGCTTTTCCATAACATCCGATACCTGTTACCGTTACAATGTTGTTTTTAGGAATATTCAGTTCATAAAAAGCTTCGGTGAGCATTTTTATTGATATTCCATGACCACATCCTGCACAGAAGAAGAATGGTAAACGTTTTCGTATTATATAATCGTTTATTCTCATAATACCTTCTCGATTATTTCTTCAGGCGTAATCATTGTGCCATCTACATGGTTAACTTTAACAATTTCAATATTATCATTCACCAATTTTTTAATTTCTTCGGATATTTGCCCCCATGAAATTTCAGGAACAACTATTCTTTTAATACCTCTAAGAATTTCTTTAAGTTCTTTATCAGGAAAAGGCCATAATATGATTGGACGGAATAATGATACTTTCTTACCGGTCTTTCTCGCTTCTATTATAGCTTGTTTTGATGAACGGAATGAACAGCCAAAACCTACCACCAATGTTTTTGCTTCTACATCAATATCAGTTTCATACATAACGATGTCTTCTCTATTACTCATTATCTTATTATATAGTCTTCTGTGAAGAAAATTTATATCATTTTGATTTTTTGTTGCCCAGCCCCGTTTGTCATGAGTTGTAGTAGAAACTCTTGTAAGATGTCTTTCTCCAAAATCAACCATAGGAGGAACACCCCTGGGGTCAGATGTATTATAAGTTAAAAATTCATCATTGCTATTGTGGCGTTTCCTGTTTATAATCGTTGGCAGTGATACGGAGGTGAAATCAATATTTTCCTTCATATGACTGACAACTTCATCGCTTAATACAAAAACCGGGATTCTATATCGTTCTGCAAAATTAAATGCATGTATGGTATAGATATAACATTCCTCGACTGTTGACGGTGATATAGCTATAATCGGATAACCGCCATGGCTGCCCCATCTTGCTTGCATAACATCACCTTGTCCTACTTTTGTAGCTTGTCCTGTCGAAGGTCCTCCCCTCTGTGCATTAATAATAACAACAGGGGCTTCTGTCATAATTGCAACACCTATGCCCTCGGTCATTAGTGAAATTCCCGGTCCGCTTGTAGCTGTCATTGTTTTTTTTCCTGCAAATGATGCTCCAATACATGCAGCTAAACTTGCAATTTCATCCTCCATCTGAATAAATTTGCCATGTATCTTTGGCAGTTCGATAGACATTGTTGTTGCCACTTCAGAGGATGGTGTAATAGGATACCCTGCAAAGAAATCACAGCCTGCTTTTAGAGCTCCGAGAGCAATTGCTTCATTACCCTGTAGGAATTTTATATTTCCCATATTACCTCACTTATAAATCTAATAAATATAGCATATTTAACACAATACTATATATAAAGTCAAGCAGGATTATTTAGAGATATGTATAGACATACTAAACATTTAAAAGTATCAAGTGACAAGAGCCAATAGCATAGCTATTGAGGGAAAGCCGAAGCTTTAGGGGGCGTAAATCGTAAATCGTAAATCGAAAATTCGGGAAATTGTCATTGC
>JAGLYS010000222.1 GCA_023132105.1 Caldifarciminota bacterium | reverse complement strand
ATTGTTCAATCTATGTAATCCCGCTGCTACTTTTTCTTCGTCATTTTTATCTTTTGCTTCAATAGCAAGTGAGATAGTGGGTTCCGGAAAATCGATTTTATCTGTTAAAACAGGATTTTTCTTTTCTGTAATTCTATGATTGGTTTTAACGCCTTTCACCTTTACTAATAATCCTATATCACCGGCATTGATACTACCATCGACTTCGCTCCTCTTATCTCCTGTCATAATATATAGCTGATTTACTTTCTCGGAATTACCTGAGTCATAATCATATATCTCCATTCCGGGCTCAATTTTCGATGAATATAATCTTACGAAATTCATCTCTCCGAGATGCGGATCGATAATTGTTTTAAATACTATTCCACTTAACTTTGATTCTGCATTTATTTCTATTTCATTATCTTTGCTATCAATACTTTTTATTGGATATCCGTCTGCAGGAGATGCTGCATATTCGCTAATAAAATCAAGTATTATGTCTGCACCAATATTCTCTATAGCTTCGGAAAAGAATAGAGGATATAATTTTCCTTTTAGTATGCCTGTTTTTAATCCTTTTTGAATATCTTCATCGCTTAAGGTTAATTCTTCGAGATATTTTTCCGTTAAATTGTCATCGGTTTGAGCAATAGCTTCAATAAATTGTTCCCGGGCACTATCAAACTGGTTCTTATATTCTTCAGGTATTTCTCCCTCCTCCGATTTTCCCTCTTTTAAAAAATATGCTTTCTTTTTGAAAATATCAATTATACCTTTAAATTCCAGTCCTTCCCCCATAGGAATCTGTATAGGTACGACAGCAGAACCTAATCCATCCTTAATTTCAACAATAGTGTTTTCATAATTGGAATGTTCTTTTTTAATTTTATTTATAACAATAAATATAGGGGTATTTCTCTTTGAGAGAAGATTATATGGTTTTTCTGCCCCAACATCAAAACCACTGAAAGTGTCAAATACAATTATTGCATTATCCACTGCTCTTGTAGCAGAATACACTTCAGAAATAAAATCTATATAACCCGGTGTATCAATAAGTGTAAAAGATCTATTATTCCATTTAAAATATGCTGTGGATAAGTTAATAGACATTTTTTTATCAATTTCATCTTCAGCGTAGTCAAGAACACTGTTCCCTTCATCGACCTTGTTTAATCTGTTTGTTATCTTTGCATTGAATAGAAAGGCTTCACCCAAACTTGTCTTTCCAACACCACTATGACCGAATAGACCAATATTTCTAATATCTTTGATATCAATTCCTTTCAAGTTTGTCCTCCTTATAAATTTCTTTCATATATATCATTATTAATTATATATGTCAATAATAAGAAAATGATAGAGGGTAGACAATAAATACTTTACAGTTTATATAATTTAATATACACTAAATTCAAAGATAAATTGTTTTATGTGGAGGTTATTATGAAGAAAATAATTTTATATTTAGTAACATTACTATTTTTCCTTACATTTATAAACTGTTCTTTATTAAAGAATGCTGGTTTGATAGCACATTATACATTCGACGATCCTAATAATATTGGCAAGGACTATAGTGGAAACAATCTAAATGGAATTACATATGGGAATCCTATACTCGATACAAATGGTATCTCAGGGAATGCCCTTATATTGGATGGCATTAACGATTACATCAGAGTTCCCAATGATCCATTGCTTAATCCACAATCTATTACAATAGCTGCATGGGTTAAAGCAACAATTCCTTATTCGGGCATTGGAAGTGAGCCAATCATTGACAAACCTTATTTTACTCATGAAGTTCCCTTTTATCAATATCATTTGTCCCTTTCAGGCAGTCAACATCAAGAATATCTTGGAGGAGGATCTGCATTTCAATTCTACATTTATAACACAAATGGATCTTATACTTTTACATTTATTCAAACAAATCCAGGCTTCTATCAAATGAATGAGTGGTATTTCCTGACAGGTATTTATGATTATGAAACTCAACAAATGAAACTATATATTAACGGGACATTATATAAAGCAATAGCAATTCAGGGAATGATGACAGATTTCGGGAAGGATTTATTCATAGGCAAGTATGGCAACCTTAATAACTATTTACTGGCAACAGTAGATGAAATTAGAATTTATAATTATCCTTTAAGTGAAAATGAAATATATTCATTGTATACTGATTTTTAACTTTCTATACTAAGGAATATATAAAGGGTTTGATTTTTCAAACCCTTTATTGCATTTTTATATAATACGAATTTCTTTGTAATAACAATAGGTCTAAGTGGAATTTATCAGACATTTATATATGTCCAAATATTTTTGTACGATAGAACCCCATGAAAATTTAATTTTTAAATATTCAATAGCATTGTCTGAAAGATGCTTTGCCCTTTTTTTATTCTCTAATAGCTCAATAATAACATTTGTAAGTTGAACAATATCTTTTTCATCGGTTAATATTCCTGTTCTGTTATTTTCGACTATATCAACTATCCCTCCGACATTAGAAGCTACAACCGGTATTCCTCTTAGCATTGCTTCCATTAAAACCACACCAAGCCCTTCCGTATCTCTATGACTGTCAATAATGGCTGGTAAAACGAAAATGTCAGCGGAATTATAATAATCACTTAAAATATTATCAGAAATAAAGCCGGTAAATTTTACATCTTTCTCTATTCCTAATGTATATGATTCTTGTTCAAGACTATTTCTTTCCGGACCATCCCCTACAATAACTAACCTGATAGGTTTTTTGTATCTCTCCAATATATTTCTGAAAGCTCTTATTAAATAAATTACCCCCTTTCTTTCAACAAGTCTTCCTACGAATAATATTTCTTTAATTTTTTTCTTTATAATAAAACGATCCGAAAGCATATTACTATCTAATACGGAAGATATTGAACTTCCGAATGGTATTACCGTAACTTCCGTATCAGGTGAAATCTCATTCAATATCTTTTTGGTATATGATGATATTACAGTTACCTTATCAGCCTTTTTTAAAACCAATTTCAACAGCATCTTGTAAATTCCATTCCTTCTCGCTAAAACAATATCAGCTCCATAAAATGTATAGATCATAGGTCGATTCTTAATCAATTTCATAGCAATTCCAAATATTGATAACGGAAATGGCCAATGAACATGTATGATATCAAAATCATTTTTTAATGCAAATTTAACCGAATAGATAATTCCAAATATTATAAAGAATGGCAGTACCAAATAGTATACTTTATTCGCTTTTAATTTTTCAATAACAGATACATCATGAGTCATTTTTTCAAAAGTCGAAAGAAAATATCTAAATCTAATAACACTAATACCATCAAAATTACCACTCTTCAATCCTTTATATGAAGATGTAAATATAGTTACTTCAGTATTTTTCCTTTTTAACTTATGAACAAGTTTTACAAACCAGGGAATTATTATATCATCTTTGTTTCTGGGAAAAGCAGTAACTATCGATATAACTTTAATTTTTTTCATACTTTATCAACTGAATTATTTTTATTACGATTTATTAATTTTTTAAAATTTAAATATATGAACAATAAACCGAATAAGAAAAAATCATTCAAAATAAATGAAAGCCTTGTTAGAATTGCAAAAGACGATGCTATTATATGAGTATATTTCAAACCAAGGAAAAACACAATTGCCCCTTCTCTGACACCAACCCCAGCCGGGGAGAAAATAGCTGCATATCCTAAAATCCAGGAAAGGGCATACGATGAGGCAAGATCGATAAGAGACATTTCCAAATTAGAATCCTGTATCATAATCCGGAATGCAGTTCCCGTTAAAATCCACAGAATTATATAGAATACAAGATACATTAAAATATCTCTGTATTTCATTGTGAAATTCCCATGTAATTCCAACTTTCTTATTTTAGAAAGAATCTTTAAAATTTGTTTCAGGAAATAGGGATGTAGTAGAGCAATCAGTATCGGCAATGTAATTGAAAGGTATTTCACCCATTTTGCCGTAAATATTCCACCGACAAGTGCTCCCCATAAGAAAACAATAATGGCAGCAACACCTGCAATTACCGTTTCAAGAAGTATTGTAAAAATTATTACTTCTCCATATGCCTCTTTTGTTAACATTACTCTACCTGCAAACTGCCATATCTTTCCGGGCATATATTTACCTACATTCGAATAAATCCACGATTTATATGCTTTATCTACGGTGATTTTTGTTCCGAATTTACTCAAAATCGAACGCCAAATCAAAGGATACATAGAGACTACAAATGATAAGAGAAAGAATCCCAAAGCAAGAAAAATGATATTAAATGATTTTAAAATCTCTACTATTTTATCACTATCCTTAAAAAATGGTTTTAGTACATATGCAAGTAATAATAGTATCAATAACACTTCAAGTATTTTTACTATCGGATGATTAAAAAGCTTTTTCATAAAATCATTATATATAATTTATTCGCATTGTCAATTCCTTTCATACAATTAACCTTCAATTCGTGACATCGTATGAGTAAACCCCTGTGTCTGCCCTTTTTCTCATTCGAGAAATTCATTTCCCAATTCGTGAAATAAAGTTGTAATTTATTCCCTTCTCAATTTGTGCAATTTGTCTCCCCTTCGTGTAATTAAAACAATAAATATCTCTCTTCTCTTAGTGAAATTCGTGGTTATTTCTATTCCTTCCTCGCCCTCGACGGGAGAGGACTGAGGTGAGGGTGGTTCCTTCCCCTTTTGGCTGATGTCTGTTGTCTGATGTCTATTCCCAATTATTCGTAAATTCATGGTTATATTTCCTTTCCTTTGATGAGTTTGGGAAGTAAAGGTGCCTGACCCCAATTTTTCCCATTCTCATACAAAAGGGGGACTTAAAAAAGTCCCCCTTTTGATCAAAGAAAATTTATTTAAAAATAATTATTTCAGGATTGTAAGTGTTTTTGTTTCTACATTATCTGATGTTTCCATTCTTACAAAATATACACCCGGAGCAAGTGTCATATTTTCAATATTTATAGAATGTCTTCCCGCTTTTTGTGTACCATTGAATAATCTTTCTACCATCTTTCCTGATACATCGTACAGTGAAACATTTACAATTCCCTCATTACTAAGAGAATAGTAAAGCGTTGTTTTTCCTCTTGAAGGATTCGGTGTAAGATTCATCGATTTGGTTTTAATTGTCGCTTTCTTATCTGAAATACCATCCCAGTTATATGCATCGAACCATATATTGGCATTACCAAATTGTCGATATACGATATACCCGCCACCACAATCCTGACTAGAGGACACACAACCACCAAATTCTCCCGTAATTCTATAATCATTTTGAATCGCTCTACCATTCCATGTGTCAGGAACAGAATTT
>JAGLYS010000221.1 GCA_023132105.1 Caldifarciminota bacterium | reverse complement strand
AGACGCCAGCCGAGAAGGGAGAGAGAAAAATAATAACGAATTTCACTAAGAGAGGAGAAATATTTATAGATATTTGGATTCTGAAATAAATTCAGAATGACATAGGGTAAGCACAGGGGTCTGCCCCTGCAATTTACGATTTACAAAAAAAACCGTGTCATTGCGAACGAAGTGAAGCAATCCCACAAGAGTGAAATTAGATTGCTTCGTCGTTTCACTCCTCTCAATGACAATTTCCTGAATTTGTAATTTACGACTTACGGTTTTCGATTTACGAACTTGTAACTTGCTACTTTACATTCATAGCTATTTCTTGTTAATGATGTCGTTTCCCGAGTCCGCTCCCTCTTCCTAAATGCGATTTATTTTTAATAAAATCTTTTGCTTTGAGCTTTTTCCCTTTAGTACTATTCTTTTTGGTTGGCTTGACCCCCTTATGAGCTAAATCAAGTATCTCCTTTTCATCGATTTCCTTTAATGCTCCATCATAAAACATCTTAAAGGCAGCAGATATAGGAGTTTTATTGCTATGATAGATCTTAACATTGGAATCCTTAATCTCTTTATATGCCTCTATACCTATGTTATTTATAATCAATGCATCGATTTTACTCCAATCGATATCTCTCTTATGATGATGTGTATGGTTTATATTATTTGCAACTACCTCATATTCCTTACCGTCATATATTATATAATATGCTGCATGAAAAAACCTTGTGTCGATAATAGAATCGAGGTTATCGTTTGTAGAAGGGATAAGAACTCTCATAAAGCCTCCTTTTATACTATTTTATATCTTTGAATATATTTTGTCAAACAAAAAAGGGGCTATTTAAAAAATAGCCCCGGATGAGATGAGATTTGAGAATCTATTTTATGGTATAAGAAAATTGTTGAGTCGTTGAGTTCCCATGGTTGTCATTAACCTTTATTTTCAAAGTAATATCTCCTTTGAAATCATCGGGAACAATATATTTTAAAACACCTGTTGATGGATCGATATTTGCCCCTTCCGGTGGATCGATCAACGAGAAAGTTATAGGATCATTTTCAGGATCCTCTGCTATCACATTGTATGTAAAAGTGTTTCCATCCAGGTGCATACTTGGCGTGCTTGTTATCGTAGGTGATGTATTTACAACACTATACTCAGCAGTTGTATACACCACACCCGAATCATAACCATCGAATGGAATAATTTTAGCATATAATCTTTTTGCATTACCTATTTCATTAAGTGCAATGGATTTGTTATTTTTAACCAGCTTATTATCCTTATACCAATTTACATCGATATTTACCTTATCATTATCATTATCATCAAACTTCCCGTTTATATACAGTTCGTTATTCTCTTTTACAATCTTAGCAAAA
>JAGLYS010000220.1 GCA_023132105.1 Caldifarciminota bacterium | reverse complement strand
TATGAGGTGGGATATTAGTTGCCATACCTACGGCAATTCCAGAAGCTCCGTTTATCAATAGATTTGGAATTCTTGCAGGCATTACATTCGGTTCATTAATTCTTGCATCAAAATTAGGTATCATATTCACAGTGTCTTCATTGATGTTTACAAGCATTTCAGCTGCAATTTTTGATAATCGTGCTTCGGTATATCTATATGCTGCAGGTGGATCACCATCTATACTTCCAAAATTCCCTTGTCCGTCTACCAACGGATATCTTAACGAAAATTCCTGTGCCATCCTAACAAGCGCATTGTATATTGACTGATCTCCATGAGGGTGAAATTTCCCTAACACTTCACCTATAACACTCGCCGATTTCTTATGTGGCTTGTTATGATATAAACCCATCTCATTCATTGCGAACAATATCCTTCTATGAACAGGCTTTAAACCGTCTTTTGCGTCAGGAAGTGCTCTTCCGACAATTACACTCATTGAATATTCAAGATAGGCGTCCTTTAATTCTTTACTTATATTAATTTCTGTAAATCTATCACTCATAATATACCTCTTTAGATGTCAAGATCCTTAACATAATGTGCATTTTCTTCAATAAATTGCCTTCTCGGTTCAACTTTATCACCCATAAGAATTGTAAACAACTCATCGGCTTCTTCGGCATCTTCGATTGTTATTCTTTTTAAAATCCTTTTTTCCGGATTCATAGTTGTCTCCCATAATTGATCCGGATTCATTTCACCAAGACCTTTGTATCTTTGTATTGTCAAATTATCATCATTGAGTTCTTTCATTATTGCAATTTTTTCCTCTTCACTATATGCATAGTGTTTTTTATTCTTACCCTTTTTTATAAGGAAAAGGGGAGGTTGAGCCAAATACAAAAACCCTCTGTCTATTAGGATATTTGCATATCTATAAAAAAATGTAAGCAATAATGTCGTTATATGAGAGCCATCGACATCTGCATCAGCCATAAGAATAATTTTATGATAACGTATCTTGCTTATTTTGTCTTCATCTTCATATTCATCTCCGAATGTAATGCCTATTGCAGAAACAATTGTTTTTATTGATTCATTTGCCAATATTTTATCAAGTCTGCTTTTTTCGACATTAAGAATTTTACCCCATAATGGAAGTATTGCTTGAAAATTGCGATCTCTTCCCTGCTTTGCACTTCCACCGGCAGAATCCCCTTCAACAATGAATATTTCCGTAAGAGAAGGATCTTCTATAGAGCAATCAGCCAGTTTTCCGGGTAATATATCACTTTCTAATGCACTTTTTCTTCTTGTAAGTTCTCTGGCTCTCTTTGCTGCAACTCTACCTCTGGCAGCCATTTTAACCTTTTCAAGAATCTTATTGATAACAGAAGGATTTTCTTCGAAATAAGCAGATAATTTACTTTGAACGGATGATTCCACCATACCTTTAATGTTACTATTCCCTAATTTTGTTTTCGTTTGCCCCTCAAATTGTGGGTTTGGCAATTTAACGGAGAGAATAGCAGCAATTCCCTCCCTGACATCATCTCCCGTAAATATAATATCCTGTTTTGGTTTGGATCTCTTGTAAAATTCATTCATAACCTTTGTAAGTGCGGATTTGAAACCAACAAGATGAGTTCCCCCCTCCTTTGTGTCGATATCATTTGCAAATGTATAAACAACACTTGAATATGTACTGTTATATTGTAATGATACCTCGATACTAACATCCCCTTTTTCATCTTTTATATATACCGGTTTCTTATGTATCGGATCCTTAAATTTGTTGATATGTTGAACAAATTCTTGAATTCCTCCTTTGTAGAAAAAACTATGATATCGTTCATCCCGCTCATCCTTAATCTCTATACGCAATCCATTATTAAGAAATGCAAGTTCTCTTAATCGCTGGGATAAAATATCAAAGCTAAATACTATATCCTTAAATATACCTTTATCAGGCGAAAACGATACAATAGTTCCCTGTTCGGCAGTAAATCCAACAACCTTCAATTCTGTAACTGTTTTTCCTTTTTCATACCTTTGAAAATATATACTGCCCTCTTTTTTAATCTTGACCTCTAACCATTCGGAAAGGGCGTTAACTACGGATACACCTACTCCATGCAATCCTCCGGAAATTCTATATGCTTTATTGTCGAATTTCCCTCCTGCATGTAAAAGAGTCATAACAACCTCAACTGCTGGCTTATGTATTGTAGGATGTTCTCCTATAGGTATTCCTCTACCATTATCTTCTATAATAAGGTATCCCTCTTTTTTTATTATTACCTTAATATGATCACAAAATCCTGCCAGAGCTTCATCGATGCTGTTGTCGATTACTTCGAAAGCCAAATGATGAAATCCTCTGCTAAATGTATCACCAATATACATAGCAGGTCTTACTCTTACCCCCTCTAATCCCTTAAGCACTTGTATTTTACTTGCATCGTAAGTCAAACCAGCCTCCTTCTTAACCCTATTTTGAATTTTATTCCAATAATCAATTCCTTTTTAACGGAATGATTTATTTTATTAATGATTTCATTATTAAAAGACTTCAGTTCCTTTTTCCACATACTATTTTTTACCCGTATAATTAATATTTTATTATCTATATAATCAGGACATGTTACTTTGCCAATCTGGTCACCTACAATACAGTGCCAATTATTCTTGATACTGAATTCATCATAAATACCCTCATCTTTTAGAATGCCCTCCAGGATATCTCCCAATCGCTTAGGATTCTTATTACGCATCTAAATTCTCCATCTTTATATAATTTACATCTCCCTTTACCTGATATTTATCCGGGGAAGTAATAATAATCTGCCCTTTATTAGAAAATGAATCTATTAAGTGCTCCCTTCTCAATTCATCGAGTTCAGAAAATATATCATCCAATAATAAAACGGGAACTTCATTGTTGATAGAACTGTAAACCCTCGCTTCGGCAAGACGAATTGCAATACCAATAGTCTTTTGCTCTCCGGTCGAAGCAAAATATTTCGCTTTTTCATTATTAAGAAATATCTCGACATCATCCAAATGAGTACCCAATGTAGTTCTTTTTAAAATTATATCCCTATTTCTCGAATCTTTATATTTGCTCTTTAAATTCATTTGAGACTCTATATCAAAAGAGCTTTTATAAAACACACTAAGATCATCGGCATTACCGGCAAAATACTTATATATAGGGGATATAAACGAATTAATTATATTTATATACTTCATTCTAAACTCAAAGATTTTCAAACCGTTCTTAACAAGAACTTCTTCGAATGCCGCATATACCTCCTCTTCACTATCAGGTATATCTCTTAACAATTTATTACGCTCTTCTATGGCATAATTATAATCCTTCAAAATTTTTATATAATTTCCCTCTAATGAGGCAATTAATCTATCAATACATCTCCTTCTAACCAAAGGTGCTCCTTGAACTATGAAAATATCCTGCGGAGAAAAAATAACAGGATAAAATATTCCAAAGAGATCGGCATTTTTCCTGATTTCTTTTTTATTGATATAGATATTTTTATTTTTAGTATTATTGCCAATTTCAATCTTAGAAGTTTTGTTTTTACTAATAACTTTTCCCTCAAGAAAAAAGTGTTCTTTTGTTTTCATTATAATATCCGAATCTCTTACACCTCTGAACGATTTTGCACAACTTAAATAATAAACAGCTTCCATCATATTCGTTTTCCCGGATCCGTTTTGTCCATATATATAATTTACCTCATTGGAAAACTTAAACGTATGATTTTCGATATTTCGAAAATTTATCACCTTTATTTCCTGAATTCTCAATATTTACCTGTTTTATCAATACTAATTATGCTATCCTCTATTTTCATATCATAAAAACAATTCGGGGCTTTTAGCTTTAACGCTTTAAGAATATCAATAGCTATTTTTCTTATTTCCCATTGAGCTTGTTTTTCCCCTCTAATGAAAAGAATATGCCTCCATTCCCGAAAATTAGCAGTGATAACAATTTCGCTTTCAATAGCATTAGGTAAAACAAATCGTGCATCTTCCTTTTTAATACCTATAGACAATAATTGATTATACAGATATTTTGTATTCTCAAGATGAGAAATAAAAAGTTTTTTTGCTTCATTATTGTTTTCAATACTTTGCGGAATAACAAAAGAAAAATTATTTTCATTAACATATCTTTGCGATTGCTGAGTAAACGAAGCCATTCTATGTCTTACAAGTTGATGTGTGAAAGCTCTGCTACCTCCTTTGATTCTAAAAGAGGCTGATGCATGTTCGAGAACAGAAAGATGTCCGCTTTTAATTAGCATCCTTATAAATCTTGCAGTTGAATCACTATTTCTCACACCAACCGAGAGGTAAGCCGTTCTGCCGCATTCTTCAATTAACTTTTCTGCATTTGCCGTTATAGATAGCAATTTTACATCAATCATACTACTATAAATATAGCATAAAACACATTTTATGTCAAACGAAAAAGACATTAAAATAGATTCTATCTTACATTATGGCAGGACTTGCAACATATTCGAATAATATTATCCGGTTAATTTTAAAATAAATAATAATAGTAAAATAATTTTAGAAATTAGACTGATAAAAGGATGATTCGGTTAAAATATTCCGATTATTCTGCCTTTTTACAATCAAGAACAATCGGTTTATTATCGGTGTCCACAGTGAAAGCAATATCAGCTAAACCTCCGGAATTTATTGCTTTCTTACATTTTCCCGAATCTCCGGAAACAAAAATTATTCCATTTTCCATTAATTCATACCCGAAAATATGCTCCTGTAAGTGAACATTGCGCAATAAAAATACAGGGGGGGGATTCATTTCCCCAAAAGGAGCCATAGCTCTTACTGTTTTAAAAACAGAGTTACTTATATCCCCTATTGATATTTCAGCATCTATTTTTATTTTTTCAATTAGATCATCTTCTTGAATATACTCCTCAGCATATTCATTGGCTCTTTCAATAAAATTAACAACATTTTGTTTCTCTATTGTAAATCCGGCAGCATGTTTATGTCCTCCGTAATTTACAAATAAATCTGAAAAAGATGTAAACATTTTGGTAAGATCGAAATATTCGGGACTTCTCCCTTCACCAACTATTTTCTCATCTGTTTTTGTGATAATAATTACCGGTTTATTAGTCAAATCCTTTAGTTTCGATGCAACAAAACCTGAATATATTCTTTCATTAGAACCTTGTATTATAACTATTCTACCAAACTGTTTGAAATCGATTCGTGTTAAATATTCATTTAATACAATTTTCGCATTTGTTTGCCATTCTCTGCTCTTTTTATATAATTTAAGAATATCCTCCTTGTATTTTTCAGCATCGTTTGTTGCTAATATATTAATAATTTGCACTTTTCCCTGTACTGACTTGGATGTTGATATAACGGGAATAATGAAATTGTATATTGCTTGAAAATTTTCAATTATCGGAGTAGGCATTGAATCGGAAAGAATCTTGGTAATGCAAAATCCCTGCTCTTTAAAAATCTCGATACCCCGTTTAACGAATATTCTATTATCTCCAATCAAAGGTACTTTATCTGCAATCGTACCGAATACATTTATCATCAAAAGATCTTTTTGAACCGAATAAAACTGTGAGGATGATAAATTGAGATATTTCTTTGCTATCGCCTCTGCAAATCTAAATGCGACTCCGGCACCACTGTATTTATCATTCTTGCTAATAACCGGGTTAATTCTCGCTATGGCATCGGGCAATTCCGAATGTGTAATATTATGATGATCGGTGATTATAACATCAATTCCCTTCTCTTTGGCATACTTTACCTCATCGATGTCACTTATTCCACAATCAACCGTAATTATCAGGTTTACATCTTTGGTTGAATAATAATCAATAATATTTTTATTCAAACCAATACCATGTTCTGATCTTGACGGGATAAAATATGTAACATTTGTTTGTATATCTTTTAGAAATTTGTATAGAATTGCAGTTGCAGTCATACCATCCGCATCTTCATCGCCCCAAACTACTACATGTTCTTTATTGTTTATTGACTTTATAACTCTGTCCACCCCTTTTCCCATTTCATTAATCTCAAAACTGTCTACTATATGTTCCATCGTACCATAGAGATATTTAAAAATTTCATCCCTGTCTTTAATCCCTCTCGAAAGTAATATTTTTAATATTGTTCTATCTACATTCAGCGTTGAAAGATACCCCTCAAGAAAGTCGCTCTTATAATTTTCATATATCCATTTCATTTAATGCCTTTCTATTTCAATCGGATTGAATAATGCATTTTGATAAATATTCAAATAATTTATTCTATCGAGTTCCAATATTGCAATGAATGTAACGATAAGGTGCTGAATGTCTTTTTTGTCTATTAATTCCTTTAGGTCATATCTTCGATTATATTCCATTTTACTTTTTAATTTATCAATAATATGTTCGATTCTAATCCTTAAAACATTTCTTTCATATGTATCTGCGATTTTTTGTCTTTTTAATAGTAATTTCAATATTCTAATTAGCATTTCAGGTGTTTCCTGCTTGTAATGTTTTTCATCTGTTTTCACAATTCCATCATGAGAAGCTGTAAAATACAATTTTTGACGATTTCTCCTATCCCCGAATTTTTGCCCTAACTCCTTGAATTTCGAATACCTTATTAATCTTCTTGTCAATTCTTCCTTGGTATCGATAATATCTTCCATTTCCTCTATATTCTTCACAGGAAGAAGAGAATATGCTTTTATCTTCATTAAGGTAGCTGCTGTCACTAAAAAATCTCCACTAATATTAAGATTCATATTCTGCATAATATTGATATAATGCAGGTATTCGGATGTTATTCGAGAAATTGGGATTTCATATATATCCAACTCGTTTCTTTGAATCAAATAAAGAAGCAGGTTAAAAGGACCTTCGAATATTTCCCCTAATTTTACCCTGTACATCTAATTAACCTTTTTCCATTCCTTGTTAAGTTTGAATATTTTATCATCGATGCCAACTTCAACGATAGATTTAACTTCCGAAGTGGCTTTAAAAATTACCGTTTCCTTATCTTTGTTCTCTTTGGAAGATTCCGATTTTTTTCCGAGCATTTTCATCATGTTACCAATACTAGGGCTTTCCTCTTCATCCGATTCTTTTTCTTCCTCGGTATTCGATATCATTTTAATCACTGTTTTTATCGGATATCCCTTAATCTCTGACACCTTCGTATAAAATTCTTTTAAATATCCCATATCTTTATTACCTTTATCCATTCCCTTTAATGCTTTACTGTTTTTGCCATATATCGCTTTGTTGAATTCCTTTATTGTAGAATATCCGGGTACATTTTGTGCCATCCACATATCTTCTTTTATTTGTAATGTATCGATGTCATCATCTGAAATAATTTTCATTGTTGCAACATAGTATTTTGTCGTAAAACCGTTTATGACCTTTGTTTTCTTCATATCTTTAATATCGAATTCAAACTTGGTTTTATCGGAATCCTTCTCTTCTTTATCATCGATTTTGTCATTTACATCACTGTTTTTAAATTCGGAATATGTCCCTTTATCCAGATCGATATGATATGTAATATCTCTGTCAATATCCGTTATTGTAGCCATATGCATCGTCTTTCCTTTTGAAACCATCATACTGAAAGCACCTGTTATCTCATAGGTTTCTTCGATTTTTTGCTTGTGCCCCTTTATAAATGTGGTTCTTTCCCCTTTATTGCCACCTACAAAACCGAATGAACTACTGTATGTCTCTTTGATTTTTACATCCGCACTTAATGATATAAAAAGCACAGATGCTATGAAACCTAAAAATATTTTCCTCATATTAACCTCCTGAGATAAATAGTTTATAACCTTATAATATAACATAAAATTTGAGTTTTTCAAAACAGAAAAATAGGGACCTGTAATATATGGATATGAACATATATTTCGGCTTCGCTAAACTCATCATTGTTATTGCGAGAAATAAAACGACGAAGCAATCTTTATATTTTGATTCTTTGTAGAGACGCAATATTTTGCGTCTAATGTTACAGAAACACCATAGAAAGCATAAATCACAAATCGAAAATTGTAATTTCGTGATATTGTAGGGGCAGACCCCTGTGTCTGCCTTATGTCCTTTCATGTCATGCTGAACTTGATTCAGCATCTCATGCCAGATCCTGAAATAAATTCAGGATGACGCATTCACAATTCGTGTTTAATTTTCTCCCTTCCCCATTCGTGCAATTTGTCTCCAATTCGTGGAATCAAGGCAAAAAGATATTCTCTTCTCTTAGTGTAATTCGTTGTTATTTCCCACTTTCCCTTAATGAGTTTGAGAAAATTGGCTTTTTGAACCCAATTTTCTCAAACTTTAATATATACACACTTTTATTTTATTATAATAATTTTCTTTGTATATATATATTTATCAATATATATATTTACAAAATATACTCCTGTATTTCCATTCCACCTGACACTATATTGCCCAGGGGATTTTATACTATTATTACTATATAATTTTTGTCCTGTAATGTTATATATATTTATTGATGCATTCTTTGTTCCTTCAATATTATAATCTATTCTTAATCCATCCTGCATTTTAACCATAATATTATATACATTACTTCCACTTCTGTTTTTATTCTCTTTTATGCCTGTATTTCCATAATAATATATTATATATAACCCATCATTACCATCAGCTACATATGCAATTGTGTCCTGAGCATATACTCCCAAAGCAAAACCGCCCGTATCATAGAAACCTATCTCTACTGGATTGGTTGGATCCGATACATTGATTATACGAAGACCATTATTCCAATCAGCTACATATGCAATTGTGTCCTGGGCATATACACCATAAGCATAACCGGACGTATCATAGAATCCTATCTCTGTAGGGTTTGAAGGATCCGATACATTTATAATGCGAAGCCCAGCACCATAATCAGCTACATATGCAACGCTATCCTTTACATATACACTAAAAGCAATATCCCATGTATCATAGAAACCAATCTCTGTAGGGTTTGAAGGATCCGATACATTTATGAGACGAAGACCATCATTACCATCAGCTACATATGCAATTGTGTCCTTTACATATACACCCCGAGCATTACCTCCCGTATCA
>JAGLYS010000022.1 GCA_023132105.1 Caldifarciminota bacterium | reverse complement strand
ATCCCAAACTTCCCATCTAAATCTACTGGTTACTTTGAATCTGGGATTCCAATTTTGGCTGCAACGGATAAAAATACAGACTTTGGAAAGTTACTTGAAGAAACAAAAACTGGCTTATGGTCTGAAACCGGAGATTTGAAAAGTTATCAAGAAAATTTTGAAAAATTATTAAACGATAAATCTCTTAGGGAAAAATTAGGAAAGAAAGGGAAAGATTTTTTTGAGGAAAATATGAAAGTGCAAAGCGCCTATTCAATTATCTCAAAGCACATGTGATTCAGATGGGGCAATTATGAATAAATACAGTCAAATTGCAGAAATGCATTATAACCAAATTAAAACAGGTTTCTTAAACAATCTTGGCTTAGAATTTCTGGAACTTTTATATAAATATATAGATGATTATGAAAATTCTTTCATAATATATAAAATCAAAAATGAGAATGTAATTGGTTTTATATCAGGAACGGAGGATGCGAATAATTTATATATCGGTTTTAAAGATAAGTATTTTCTTAGAATTATATGGATAATATTCAAAAGATTTTGCTTAAAACCATCGATTGTTAAAGGTATATTCGAAACAATGAATTATAATAAAAAAACTGTTCTTCTTCCGAAAGCAGAATTGATATCGATTGCAGTAGATAATGATTACAAGGGAAAGGGGATTGCATCCGATTTGATGAAAGAATTTTTCGATGAAATGAGCAAAAGAGGAATAGAATCCGTAAAGGTTACTGTCGGAGCGGATAATATAAGAGCAAATGAATATTACAAGAAATGGGGATTTGAAAAGAAGCAGGAGATTGAGATTCACAAGGGGATAAAATCGAATGTGTATGTTATAGGAGGAGACATCACGAATGACGAGCAATAGACATCAGACTTCAGACATGGGAGAGGGGAACCACCACTAATTCACGAATTTGGAACGAATTACACTAAGAGAGGGGAATATTTATTGCTTTTATTTCACAAATTTAAGACTAATTGCACGAAGGGAAGAGAGGAGAATAATACATAATCTAAATTACTAACCCCATCCTGTTTGTCTTATTTCTCTTTTTACATATCTATAAACACTTTCAAATTCAGGAAGAGATAAAATTTGTTTTCCCAGTCGTGAATTCCATGTTTCTCTTAATCTAAATTCTTTAGATTCCAAATTATTTATTATCTCGCCAAGATGCATATCTCTAAATTCACATTTCTTTTCAATTATATTTTTTAATTTGCTGATTTTAATATGTTTATTATAACATAAATACCATATATCATAAAGATCACGAGGTTCATTTCTCGCATTATCTAACAATGCAATTATTTTTTCACTACAAATCTCTTTCATATTATATGTGAATATTGACTTATTTCTCGGTAAATCTGTAAACTCGGGATATGTTAAAATTGTTCTTTCATCATTGTCACTTACAATTACTTCATTAATAGTGCAATCTGTTTTGATTCTTTTCCCTTTCCTGCCATATAAAGGACCTTCATAGTTAATAAAAAAAGTAAATGCATTTCTATGCTTTACTATATTATCTATATCAATGTTTGTTTTAACACCTGATTGTGACATAATATTTCCTGAAATATCTGAAAATCCTTCAATAATCTTTTCAATCGATATTTCGGAATCTAAAGTAAAATCTAAATCCTCTGAAAATCTGTAATCAAGAAAAAAGCACTTCTTTAAACATGTTCCTCCCTTAAAAATTAAATTATTTTTTAAACTGTTTTCAGATAATCCTATTAATATCCATGAAATAATATAATCTTTTTCAATTATAGTCTCAGTAATTCTAAAATCATTATTCATTGAAAGCCGATTTGATAATTTAGATATATGTTTTTGAGAAATCATTTTTTATGTTTTAATTGCTTTCAACAACTCATCCTTTGAAACATTAATTTGAATTCTCCACTTTTTCAAGTATTTACCATTTGCCGGCAGTGAGGGATCAAGTTTACTATATGTATTTGTTAGTTGTTTTTGTAACACAATTAGTTTATCAATATTTACAATATTATAAATATCCATTATATATCCTAATCTTCTGATTACAGATCCTCTTTTGATTTTTAAACAATAGTTTATTAGCTTATCAACATTGATTTTCTTTTGATTAATCCATATACCTTTTGAAATTTCAGTAATTCCACCACAATATTGCGGATTTTTAAATCCATCAACTATTGTTTTTTCAAGATTGCTGATCAATATCTTATCTTGTTTTGTAACCCAATAAGGTTCATAACCAAAATACTCATTTTCATTTATAGATATAAACTTAAATTCGATACCATGAATTTTGACAGGTCTTATTTTCTTTATGCAAACAGCATATACTGTAAATTGAGGTTGAGTAATCATACCATGGATTTCCATTGCTGAGAAATGGGATATATAGTAATTATTATTATTTATTAGTTCTTTCGCAATAATATACTCATTTCCAATAAATTCGTTTGTCATTCCCAAATCATAATTAATTATAATAAAAAGCCCTGGTTTCAGTCTTGTTACAATATGCCTATTTACTAATTTCCTTGCAAAATTTATTGCTGATGCAGCATCTGTATTAAGTATATCACGGATATCCTTTAATCTGAAAATTGTTTGGTTTTGTTCATATAATGTTGATATTAGGTATGCAGATTTTTTACCAAGAGTTTTGCCTTGTATGTTTTTTATATTCATATTCTATATATTACTGTTAATCTATTGGATTGTCAATAATTATAATACTGTTTCCAATAATGTCCTCGCAGGACATATATTGCAATGTTATTATAATTGAAGAGTCAAATAATTGGGGTCGCGTCTCGACATTCAACAATTTATAACAGAGAGAGGAGGGAGAACCACCACTAATTCACGAATTTGGAACGAATTTCATTAAGAGAGGGGAATAATTTATTGCTTTAATTTCACAAATTATGACGAATTGCACGAAGAGAAAAGAAGGAAATAAATTACAACTTATTTCACGAATTGAAAGCGGATTACACTAAAGGAAGAGATAACAGAGGGGGGAAACCACCACAAATTCATAGAAGCAAGTTCCAAGTTCCAAGTATCAAGTATCAAGTAGAGAAAGGGAGAGAGATGCTGAATCAATACTGAATCAAGTTCAGCACAGGACCCAGGATGACAGGGAAAAGACAAGTGATTAGGGTAGACACAGGAATAATTGGGGTCAAATCTTGAAACATGACAAATCATCAATATCATGAATTTACTCGAATAAAAATAAATTAAAACGAATTTTTACCTTAAGAATAAAAACCTTTTTATATAAAATATTCTCCTATTTATCTTCTCTTTTTCGTGGCCATTAGTGTCATTCGTGGTTAACCCTTTTTTCTTTATCCTTCTTTAAGCAAAAAATCTATAAAATATCTATGCACAATACCATTTCTTTCCTCCGGGAAAAATTTATCCATAGATATAACAATTTTCTCGTAGTTATCTTTGATTTTCTCAAGATTTCCAAATTCTCTTTTTATAACATCATCACCGGATAACATATAGGCGACCTGAATATATTTTTTCTCATTTTGCTTTTCTGCAATAAAATCAATCTCATTATTGTCAATAGTGCCAACATAAATTTTATATCCGCGTGCCTGCAGTTCTTTGTAAACGATATTTTCAATCAGCCCATTTATGTCTTTTTCTCTGTATCCTATTAAGCCGTGCCTTATGCCGATATCATTCATATAAATCTTGTCATAAAACTCAAGAAACTTTTTACCTTTTATATTGTATCTCGGCAGGCGATTGATAAGAAATGCAGACTCAATATAATTTATATAATTTAATGCCGTATCTACCGAAACCTTTAACCTTTGCGATTTAAAATAATCCGATACCCTTTTTGCCGTTGTTATATTGCCTATGTTGTCAAACAGATATTTCACTATCATTTCGAGCAGGGCTGCATCTCTTATCTTATATCTTGCAATTATATCCTTAAAAAAAACAGTGTTCAAAATAGAGTTTAAGTAGTCAAAAATTATATCATCTCTAAAGGGCAAAATATGAATCCCGGGCAAGCCGCCATATTTAAGATAATTTTTAAATTCTGTTTCCAGATCCCGCTTCTTCTTTCTGAAAAGCAAAAATTCTTTGAAGGTAAGAGGGTAAACGGGAATTTCTATATATCTTCCGCTTAAAAGAGTGGCAAGCTCTGACGATAACAACTTTGAGTTTGAGCCTGAAATGATTATGTCGGATAGATTGTTAGAATAAATAGAAATAACGGCTTTTTCCCAATCTTTTATAAGTTGGATCTCATCGACAATCAGATATTTTTTACCTTTTTCCCCTTTTAACTTTTCAAAAACATACTGATATAATTTTCTATAATCATCAATAAAGTCAAACTCAAGAGACTCTTTGTTTATATAAACGATATTATTCTGATTAACACCCTGATCCAAAAGGCTGTTTATTAGCAATTTCAGTATTACAGTTTTTCCTACCCTGCGCATACCTATAACGACTTTTATCATAGGTTTATCAAGGTAAAGCTTCAGCTTTTCTAAGTAGGTATTTCTTTTTATATAATTTGAGTCAGCCATTTTACTAATATTCATAGTTTAGATTATAATCTAAACTATTTAAAAAAGCAAGATGAATTTCATTTATATTAGAAACTATTTTTTAGATAGAGCAAATAAGGGGGCGCGTCTCGACATTCAACAATTTATAGTAGAGAAAGGAGAGATATCAGCCACGAATGACCACTGAAAGAGAAGAGAATCACGGAAGATGAGATCCTGAAATAATACTGAATCAAGTTCAGCACAGGACCCAGGATGACATGGAAAATACAGGTGATTAGGGCAGACACAGGGGTCTCCCCCTACAATTTACGATTTACGGTTTACGCTCTCTATAAGCATGTCATTGCGAACGAAGTGAAGCAATCCCACAAGAGTAACTTTAGATTGCTTTGCCTGCCAGGGCGTGTGCGCAGGCAGTCAGGTCGTTGCATTCCTCGCAATGATAATTCCCGAATTAGCAATTTACGATTTACA
>JAGLYS010000219.1 GCA_023132105.1 Caldifarciminota bacterium | reverse complement strand
TTGTCCAGAAGTCTCCCTCTTTATTATGTAATTAATGTGAAATATTTTAAAAAAAGGACTTAAGATATGGGATATCCTAAGTCCTAAAAAAAGGGGGAGAGAAAATGAAATGAGGAATTTATGATGTGTTGCTTAATTTAATCAACATTTTACTCAATAAGGAATCAAGGAGTGTTAAATCCTTTTGTGAAATATTTTCAATTAAAGATTCGATGAATTTTATTCTATACTTTATAACTCTATGTATCATATCTTTGCCTTTCTTTAACAATCGTACATTAACTACCCTTTTATCAGATATAACTCTTTTTCTTGATATATATAATTCCCTTTCAAGTTTATCAAAAACACTTGATATTGTACTTTTAGCAAGATGCAGTTTAGAGCTAACGCCGGTTAATGTTTCTATTTCCTTATAAAAGAAAAGAGTAACGAGGACATCGAATTGAAGATCTGTTAATCCGTAATTCTTTAATATAGATCTTCCTGCTTTTAATGTTTCCCAGTTTATACTTCGCATTTTTTCCTCTATAATACTTGATTGTTTCTTATTTGTCATTTAGTACATTCTCCTAATGTTTCCATTAATGTAAAATATAATACTTTATCGTAAATTGTCAAGGGGTGAAAATAGGAATATTATGCACAAGTAATTTATAGTGTATTCCTTGCTTTAGTAATAAATGCAAATAATGCACCAATGGCATATTGAAACAAATGTGTTTAGAATGTATTCTTGCGAGGATTTCAACTATTGTATTTTAAGGAATATAATTCAATTGGATAAATGTTATTAATTTAAACGATGTTGCAATGCTAAAATGTTACATATTAATTTCAACGGAAAATGTCATATTATTGCTTCCACTGTCATTTCTTCCCCCTTTTCTTTGTGGTTCCTTCGAAAGCAAGAACTTATCCTTAGTTAAACTTTATTGTACCAACTTTAGATAATGCCCAATCCATTGGCACTCTCGTATGTATATTTGCGATTTATGCTTTCTATAGTGTTTACATTCCAACGATAGCAATGCTCTTGGATTTTCCTGCTTGAAACTTGTAACTTGTTACTCACAACTGACATATGTCTGTACATATCTATAAAAAAATTGACTAACTTCTTGCATTATTCGAATAGTATTGTTAAAATATACTATATATTGTGTATGTAAATATATGCCACACATTATATATAGGTGTAAATATTGCACATATTGCATAATATGCTATAATGCCGTATGTTATGGGTAGCAAAATATGCAAGCACTTGACATATTGTACCAATATTGTTATATATTATAAGAGTGATTATGAAAAAACTATATGTTCTTATATCCGTATTGGTATGCTTTTTTGCGAAAATAGAAGCAAAGGAGATAAAAGCAATACCTGTTAGGTTTAATCAGCCAGAAATACTAAACTTTGAGTTATTGACAGAACAGATTGATATGGGGCAATTAGATCCTTTAAGAATGAATAATGAAATCCCTTCGGCAATAAAAATTAAGGTAAACAGCAATGTAAATTGGGCGCTCTATATAATGGCTATGAATGATTTTATTAATGAGAGAGGGGAAAGAATTGAATCAGATAAATTTGAATTTAGAATTGGGAAAAGTAAATTTATTAAACTTAAAAAAGGAAATTTAATAGAGGTCGCGAGTAGTAAATCATATTCGGTTGAGATAAACAATATTGTTTCAATTGATGTAAGATTCAATGCCAATATAAATAGTTCCCCTGGTGACTATAAAGGTAATATAAATTTTATACTGGATAAAAAACCCTAATATTTGGAGGTATAATATGAAAAGGACATTATTATTTTTCACTGTGCTTATGTTCATTTCAGTATCAATCTTTGCAACGGGAAATGCCGTCGGTTTTGGCACTGCATCTCAAACGATGCCGGTGAGTGTATTAATCCCAAAGATTGTGTTTATTCATGTCGATAATGCAAGTCATGGTGTCACATTCGATTTTTCCACTATGGTAAATTATCCCGATTTTGTAAATCCTTATCCATGGTGGTATTTGCCCACAGATCCTGTCGCTTCACCTCATGTTGATCTCAGGGTGTGGACAAATGACAACGATGGTTATACGGTAACGGTAAAGGGTGATCAGGATTTTGCTCCTGAACTTCCATTGTCTGATCTATATTTCGCTGGTGCAGGTGAGGTAAAAACCGCAAATGGCAGTGCTGTAGCAGGTGGAAATTGGAATGCATTTTCAACCGTTGATTTTACAATTGCCGATGAAAATAGTAAAACAAATGGTTTTGTATCATATAATCAAGACTACGAATTGAAAATTGATGGAGATGAAAATGCGGGGGCTTTCAATACTGTAACAATAACATATACTATTACAGGAAAATAGAGAGTTTAACTCTCTATTTTCTCTTTCGGTAACTCATATTACAATATGAAAAAGCTTCTTGCTATTGTTCTTTTATTACCTATTTATATTAATGCTGTTGAATTTCTTGTTTCACCACCAAAACTTGAATTCAACCTAATACAGAGGAAAGTTGTTAATGATTCTCTTATTGTTGTAAATAGAGACAGTAGCAATATTACGATAAAGTGTTATTTTAAAGACTGGGGATATAAAAACGGAAAGAAATATTATACAAAACCGGGAAGTTTAAGTTACTCTGCTTCACATTGGATAACAGTAAACCCATTACAGTTCGAATTACTTCCATATGAGAAAAGAATAATTAGGATAACATTAACGAAACCGGATACTGTTTATAAAGGGGAATACAGATCAATGATTTTCTTTGAAACAATTGCAAAACCAAGTAGCTATTCAAATATGTTTATGTTCAATGCTCGTATTGGTGTTCCTTTATATGCTGAAATCGATAGAAAGGAGTATATTGGATTTATAGAAGGTATTCATTGTATTGAAAACGAAATCGATATTCAATATGTTAATTATTCTTATAATAGATTATATCTTAATGGGAACTATTTGATAATAAATGAAAAAAATGATACAATAATTAATGACTCAATCAGGAATATTCTTATATTACCCAGGGATACACAAAACATTAATGTTGATATCAGTAATGTTGAAAAGGGAGAATATACAGTCATGTTTTATATTGATAACGGAGGAAATGAGATTGCAGGAGGCAAAAAGAGATTTGTAAAAAAATAGGAATAATATTTGCATTGTTAATAGTTCCTTTTGCTTTGATTTATGGAACTATTTTTGATATTAATGCTCGATATTATTATAGTAATAATGGAATCCTTCAAAATAGATTATCATTAAGTGAAGGGTATATTTTCAATTTTGTATTCGCTAATACCCAGGGGAAATGGGATATAAATGGTTTTGATTTCACCACAGATACGCTGAGAATTAATGATAATAAACTTTATTTCAAATTAGGGGATATAGGTTATAATATTAACTCATCACTTGTATATGATATAAACAATATTATCGGTTTTCAATTATGCGATTATGATTATTCCAAGAATATTGAATTTGGAGCATATTATAAAAATTCATTTCTTCACCCAACCTCTCTTTTTATAGGAGGACTATATAAATTTAACTCTTTTAGAACATATTTCCGGCTTTCTACAGAGAATTTATTTTCTACGGAAATTGGGGTTGAAAACACTTATATACATAATAATTATAAATTCAATTCTTTGATATTTTTAAATCCTTCGATTGATTCAATTATGTATATATCTCCCGGTTTGGGTTTCAATGCATATTATAACAATGATTGGATGAGAATAGGGGTAATTTTGAAATACTGGTATAGAAATTATCATTTTTTATATCACTTCTATCCCTGCGGATACCTTG
>JAGLYS010000218.1 GCA_023132105.1 Caldifarciminota bacterium | reverse complement strand
CAAATAGCGATTATCTTTACTCGATTACATCCAATGGAGACTATCGATGGGAATTTTACCTTGGATCCGCTTCGAACCCAAAGTCTCCTATTATGTTAGGACCTGATAATACTGCTTACATAGCAGCACTCGATACCTTTTATGCAATCGATTCGGATGGTTTATTAAAATGGAGTTTTATTCTTCCCGGAAATAACTTCGTATGCGGTGCGGCAATGCGTAATAATATCCTTTACTTTGGAGTAACAAACAATCACCGGCTTTTTGCCGTTAAAGATAACGGAGCAAGCTATGAAATAATGTGGACAAAATTCCTTGATGCCGGTATTTCAGCTTCACCCTCCGTAAAAGGGGACACAATTTATTTTGTACTTAATGATGGAAAATTATATGCATTAAGAGATACGGGAACATCATTCGCAGATCTGTGGCAAACACAAATAGATCCGCCTAAAGTTGGTGTAACGGATGTATACTACTCCTCACCTGCAATAGGATTCAATCACACAATATATGTAGGTACTCCGTATAACAATCTTGTGGCTGTATATCCCGATGGTGAATTAAAGTGGAAATTCGGAGTTAGTGATAGGGTATGGTCATCGCCTACAATCGATAGTTCCGGTATAATATATTGTGGATCTAACAACGATACATTATATTCATTAATCGATTCTTTTTCTTTTGCAACTGCAAAGTGGAAATACCCATCCGACGGGAATATTGATAGACCTATTGCAATAAATGGTGTAATTTATTTTACATCCCGTAACAGTATTTATAGAATTGGAAATTTCAGTAGTGGAATAGCCAAAAACAAAGAATACAATATTATAGATTTATGTTTATTAAAACAAAATATGCCCAATCCGTTTTCCATAAATAGCAATACAAATACATCGATTAAATATATGCTTAAATCCGATTGCTATGTTTCTCTGAACATATTTGATATATCAGGAAAATTGATTAAAAGACTTGTATCTGAAGAACAAAATTCGGGATGGCATACTGTTAAATGGAATGGAAAATCCGATTCAGGAGACAAATTGAAGCCCGGTGTTTATTTCTATAAAATCAATATCGAAAATTATATAAATACAAAGAAAATGATTTTATTAAATTAAACAATATATTAAAGAATATTAAAATGGAGGTGTATATGCACAAATATTTATTTATTCTATTGCTGTCAATCTTGATAATGGCTTCACCAATATTGGGGAACACTTCGAGAAGTCATACGGGAGGTCCCGATGGTTTCGGATATATGTGGATTGATAGTGATACGACAGGCGGACCTGATTTTCAATGGGTCGATGCAACGGACGGTACTATTATTGGTACCGGAGATGATGAATATTTTATAGTTCCCATTGATTTCACATTCAATTACTATGGCTTTGATTATGACACGGTTTATGTTGGAACAAATGGTATAATTGGCTTCGGTTCACACTTAGGAATAAGTTCAGGTTTTAACTCCACTATTCCTACTTCCGGAACTCCCAATAATTACTGCGGTATATTTTTGGATGATTTGAATGTTACTTCAGGTGGGATTATGTATCGTAAAACAATCGGAACTGCTCCGGACCGGATTTTTGTTATCGAATGGAATAATATCTTTAGATATGGTGTTTATGACGATCCTATAACATTTGAAATTCTTCTGTATGAAGGTAGCGGAGATATTATTTATCAATACCTTGATGCAACAATTTCCACCAGTAGTTCGTATACAAACGGAAAAAGTGCAACAACAGGAATAGAAAACGGTGATGGTACGGATGGTCTTTTATACCAATATAATGGAGATCCTGTCGATAATCTTTTAGATGATTCTCTGGCAATAAAATTTTATATAGGTGAAGATAACCAACCTCCTGTTTATAATACAATACCCAGAAAAAATACATTTGACACAATACCTGTAATTGAAACCCAAATTCTGGATGCTTCGGGTTTAGCTTCGGATTCACTATATTATAATGTAGGTTCCGGATGGCTGGCAGTTCTTTCCGACAGTATGAATAGCGGAACGAATATGTATTACTATCATATCCCTGCTCAGCCAAGAGGGACAAGTGTACAATACTATTTTGCATCTACGGATGCATCGACAAATTCAAACAGGTCTTCCGATCCTTCGAATGCCCCGGATTCATTCTATACATTTACGATTTTACCATCTTTGGGTGTTACAATGTTATTCAACTATAGTGGGACACAAGACTATACGGAAAGAGATTATTATGCATATATAACGGCATTAACAGAAGCCGGATATAGTTTTGATACATATGACAGGGATGAATGCAACTCCGTATATAGCTTCTATGATATGATGTTATTCAGTATGCCTACACCCAGTTCGGATGATTCGAGTGAAGTAAACAGACTATTGAGTTGGATGGATTCCGGAATTCCTACCAATAAAAAGAAATTATTTATAACAAGTTGCGACCTCGGTTATCAGCAAAGCGGACATCCAAACGGTTATCCTAACCTTGAATTATTCCAGAATTATCTCTTTGCAGATTATCTTGGAGGTGGCAATGATGGACTCGATGATGATCCCACAACTGTAACAAGCGGAAAAATCTGGGGTGTTTCCGGGCTATTTAGCGAAGGAGATACGATTTCCGTACTCGGACGCTCTCCTGATGTTGTAAATCCGGACAATACAGTTCCTTATACAAGAAGTGTATTTACATTCGGCGATGGAGCATGGGTTACTCATGGAGATACAATTCAAGCTTGCGGTTTACAGGTTGAATATCCGAATTATAATGCCGTTTATCTTACATTTAATTTTTGGGAAATCGACTCCTT
>JAGLYS010000217.1 GCA_023132105.1 Caldifarciminota bacterium | reverse complement strand
GAAGCGGATAATAGAAATTCATAACCTCTCGTCCTTGTGGAAGTGTATATCCCGAATCAAACATACATACGACAGACCTCATAATAGCTTCTTTTTCATTGTATTCCGGAACCATCTGTTCATATTTATGTCCTATATCGTCCACGGATTTATCCTTCCATCGTTTAGCAATTTCTACAAGTATTGGAAGTTCCTCTTTTCTTAATCCAAACTTACCTGCAATCGAAAGGACATCACCAACGCTTTCCGTTACATTGCCCCCTCCTTTTCCCCACTTAGTTACTGTATCAGAACTCAATTTTCCCGCTTCTAATGCTTCTTTATATAGTTTGTTTTCAGTAGTCATATAATATGATTCAGATAGCCATGGCATAGGATAAGAACCTCTCATATAATGTGCTTTCCCCATTACTAATAGTTCTTGTGGGAAAATTGCAGGTGTCAGATGCGAGAATGCACATTTCAGAGATTCTGCTCTTCTTATAATAGGTATCTCACCTTCCAGTTCAAACCATTTGCGAGTGTACCAATACGGAAACTCCATAGTAGCAGATGATTTCGTATCAAAGTACAGTTCTTTTATTTTCTTAACTCTGGAACAGGATTCTTTTTTGATTTCTCTTCCTGTAAGTTTGGCTGGTGGTTTTTTCCCATAGTGATAAAAAAGACCAAAATCTTTAGTCTCATCCATCCTCTTTTGATTTGTTATCCCTTTCTTTTTTTCCATAAGTCACCTCCTACTCGTTGTTCTTTTTTTATTCACTACTTACTTCCTTTTCTAATCCACACTTTCGCAAGGACATGATTATCCAAAGGACTAATTATTTTATTTAAGGACTTTCTGCTAATGTGTGTGTACATTTCCGTAGTCTTTGAATTCTTATGTTAAAGTAATTCTTGAATGTATCTGAGATCAATTCCAGTTCTCATTAAATGAGTGGCAAAACAATATCTAAGAGAATGCATAATCACATTCCTTTTTATCCCTGTCTTTCCCGCTTTACTTGAAAATCTTTGTTTTTTCATCCCTTCCATTGCCACTTTTAACCGAAATAAATGCATTTGATTTTTTCATATTGATATATTAATCAATATTCTCTTATATGTCAAATCTTTTATATCAGAAAAGTAAAATATAACATTGGGAAAAAGACTTTTGGATTTTTTAAAATGTTAAAAACATTAAACTAAAGATTTTCAATTCTTTTGATTAGATTGATTAATTTTATCCAAATCACAATAAACCTTGTCAAGATAATAATTTGCATAAATATTTTTTAATATATCAATGCTTTTATTAAAACATTCCCTTGATATTTTATGCATTTTCTTTGTATTATATATTTTACCAAGGGTATGATTTATTCTACCTTGCTCAAGTTTCTCCCCTGATGTTTTAGCAAGTTCCAAAGCTTTCTTGGCATTATGTAATGCCCTTTTTGTATTCCCCTTAAAAAGGTAATACTCGGCATACCTGCGATATAATTTTATTAGTTCATAGATATATCCAATATTATCAATTATCTGAAATGACAAGTCATAATATTTAAGTGCATTGTCAGGTTTCCCCATAAGAAAATATAATTCCCCTATATCACCATAGACATCCGCACAGTGAAGAGGATAATTTATTTTTTCAAATATTTCCAAACTTCTATTAAGATAATTAGTAGCTTTTGAAAAATTATCCTTATCTTTATATATGCATCCTAAACTATCATATGAATAAGCGATTCTAAACAGATCATTTTCCTTTTTCCCTATTCCCAGATTCTCTTTATGATATTTCTCTGAATTGGTAAAATCCCCCATAAAGTGATATGCGTGCCCTATAAATGAGTTGGCAAATGCAACATCCTGGATGTGGGAGTGTTTTTTAGCGATTTTCCTTGATTTAATTGCATATTCAAGTGTTTTTTTGTAATTAGCTTTTCTGAAATATATAACGGAAATTTGAAAAAGAATTTTAGATACTATAATATTATTATAATTTCTAATATCTTTTAATCCATCTTGACACCATTTAAGTGATCTGTCGTATTGTCCTAATCGTTCATATATAGCTGCAATTGATCGTTTAATATCTGCAATTTGATATTTATTTAGATGTTCTGATTCTGTAAGAGCTATTTTATACCATTTCATTCCTTCATTATTGTTGCCTATATCATATAATGTATCGCCAACACTCTTTAAGACATTTACATATTCCGAACGGTTTTTGGTATCTTTCATTAAATCTATTGCCTTTTTATAATAGAATAGAGCATTGTCAGTATTATATAATTCCTTGGATCTATTTCCTGATTTTATCAAATATTTAATTGATTTATTCTTATTGTTACCTTTCAGATAATGATATGCCAGTATTTCATATTGTCCTTCAATTCTATTTTTATATAATATTTCAATAATGTGTCCGATACGATTGTGTAATAGTCTTCTTTGCTTTATAAGGAGACTGTCATAAATGACTTCTTGTGCGATTAGATGCTTAAAGGAGTATCTATTCTTTGAAAGGAATATTAGAAAACCGGAGTTTTTCAATTCCTCAAGATTATATTGTATATTCAAATTATTACCAGCAAGTCGTTTTAATATATCACAACTACTTTCTCTCCCTATTACGGATGCGAATTGTAATATTATTTTCGATTTTTTATTTAACTTATCAATACGAGACATAATTATTTCTTGAACTGTATTTGGTATCTTTGATATATTACTTAAATTGCCTATTCCTTTTATCGTTTCCGTAATAAATAATGGATTGCCTTCGGTTTTTTCAAATATCGAGTTTTCGATATCGTTGGAAACTTTACCTTGTAATAATGAATCTATCATAATTTTACTATTCTCTTTTGAAAAAGCTTGAATATGTATCTTTTCGCCTTTTTTCATTACAGGTGTATATGATGTCATGCAGATAAAAAGATTCCTCTGTTCAGTATCTGAAATAAGTCGATTCAATAGTTCAATGGAGGAACTATCAGAATAATCGATACCTTCAAAGATTAAAACAAGGAGATGTTTGTCTGTCAATTTTGAGATTATGTTTTTTATTGTCATATGAATACCAAGTTTTAGTTCGTCAGGACCAGGCTGATATGTAGAAAATTTAACAGAAAACAATGTACCTATAAATAGAAGTTCATAAGGTTCTAACTTCGCTCTAAGCTTTGATTTAATAGTGCTGGTATTATCCTGTTCTTCTATATTGAAATAAGAGCTTAAAATATCTATGAAAATAGAATAAGGAATTGAGTTATTAGCGGACAATCTCTTGCTTGATAAGATTATTGCATTATTTAAATAATCCGTACAATTTATCCATCTCTTAAATTCATAAACAATTCTTGATTTCCCAACTCCAGATACTCCATAAAGTAATACAACATGTTTTATTCCGTTGTTGGATTCTTTTATCATCTTCTTTATATCGTTGAATTCATTCTTTCTATCGACAAATAGTGTGTCTTTTTCTTCGATTCGCTTAGATCCAATTAACTCATAAACTTTTATAGATGTTTTTAGTCCTTTGTATTTCTTATTGGTAGTTTCTCTGAATTTAAAAGAATCCAAATTATTTTTGTATGTTTCTTCACTGACAATAATTTTATTTTTTTCTCCGAACTCTTCAATTCGTTTGGCAAGGTTAACAGCATGCCCAATTACTGTATATTGCCTTTTCACCTTTGAACCCACCCACCCTGCTATAACTAATCCGGTATGTATACCTATTCGAACCGATAATGATTTATTGAATTTTTTATTGATTCTATTAATAGATTTTAATATTTCCATACTTGCTAATATTGCATTTTTGGAATCATTTCCCATTGTTTGTGGAGCTCCGAATACAGCCATTACACAATCTCCAATATAACTGTCAACGGTACCACCATACTTATTGATTATATGAGAACTGATTTTAAAATATTCATTTATTATATCTGTTACATTTTCCGGATCCATTTTTTCTGCTAATGCTGTAAATTCTACAATATCAGCAAATAAAACAGTAACAACTCTCCTTTCGCTCTGAAATTCACCAATCATATGATATTTCTCTCTTTGTCGAATAATTCATTGTCATTTTTAAACCAACTTTTTATAAATTTCTTGTACAGTTTATTGTCATATATTTAGATTATACATATATTTTATATTTGTCAAATGTTTATAATAAAATTAAGAAGACAGATATAATATTATGTGTTCAATTCGTTTTAATACTTTATATATTTATTTTCCTATCAATTATATTGCCATTTTTATCAAGATATATGTATTGAGAAATATTACCATTATCGTTATATATACAGCGAGTAATTGCGATATCTTGTTTTAAATGTTTACCGGTATTGTAGTATTTTTCTTCAATAAGGCGCCCTTTATTGTCATATTCTAATTTAACAGTAGCAACATTGTCAATGTTGATGTTCCAATCTTTATGATATCTGCATTCTTTTGGTTTTTTATCAGTACCCAAGTATTGTTCTTCTATTATATCACCTCTGGTGTTATATTGCCATTTTATAATTGCAACACCATTATCTTTATTTTCCGTTAGTTCATTATCGAGATTAAAGTATCTTTCTTCAATCTTATTACCATTATTGTCGAATTGCCATACAGTTATTGGAACACCCGAAATGTCATTACTTTTCAATTTATTATCCGTCCCAAAACATCTTTCTTCTACAGTTTTTCCATTATCTTTATATTCCCATCTTGTTATTGCTATTTTACTATTCATTCGTTCTTTTAAATCATTGCTTACACCGAAATATTTTTCTTCAATAATCCTGCATTCGTCATCATATAACCATTCTGTTGAAGCTATTCCATAATTCCAATATATCCATTCACCGGTAAAAACTCTTTCCATAGGTTCTTCATTATAGCCATAATAATTTTCTTTTATCTTATTACCATGCTTATCGTATTCCCAATTAACAACAGGAACTCCATAAAGCCTGCTGGGACATAGTTGTTCATCCGTTCCATAATATCTTATTTCAATGATATTACCTTTATTGTCATATTTCCACCTGCATATGGTAGCCCCGTCAGATTTACTTTTCCTTAATTTACCATCATTACCATAGCAACTCTTTACAAGCAAATGGTCTTTATTATCGTATTGAAATAGTATTATTGAGACACCGTCTATTGTATTTTCTTTAAGTTCCCTTTGCCCATCATAATATCTCTTAATAACCTCATATCCCCCTCTGTCGTCATATGAGTATTCATGGTTAATAATTGCAGCTCCATCGGATTTTCGTCCTGCTAATATTTCAAATCTATCATAATTCCTTTCTTCAAGTAAATCTCCCTTATTGTTATAATCCCATTGAATAATAGCAACATTATCATACCATCTTTCTTTTAATGTCCCTTTTTCTCCAATATATCTTTCTTCGATTTCGTTACCTTTATTATCATATTTCCATTGGATTATAGGAACTCCTAATATCGCGTGATCCGTGAGATTTCCGCTTAAGTCATAGAATTTCTTCTCAATTATTCTTTTAGAATTATCATACTTTAACTCGATCTTGGAAATACCTTGATGATCTACTATCATATTCCCATGTTGCCCGAAATATACTACCTGTTCGGGAATACCCGTTTGGTTCAGATATAGTACAATAGCAAAGTACCCTTCTTTATTGGCAATGAGTTCTCCGTTAGAATTATAATATGTATGTTTCTCACTTTCTTTCGAATATTCAATATCGATTCTTGATGCACCATAATAATTATCCTTTGAAATCTCTCCATATTTTATATATTCAATTTTTTTTATTTTATCTCTTGCATTATAAGTGAATTTATAGTATTTGCTATGATCTAATGCATCTTCAGGAATCTGATTTTCTCCAATAATCGAATACATATCGTTGACAGTAAAACTTTTGAAATATTTGAATGATTCCTTGCGTGAACAACCTATTACTAATAATATTACAGAAAACACAAATAATTTAATAATTGATTTCATTATTCACTCCTCTTTAAATACTTTTATAATAATATCACAAAAGATAGATTTTGAAAAGACATTATTTACAATTAGATAGATAGGTATGGACATATAGTTTCAAGTAGCAAGTAGTAAGTTACAAGAGCCAATAGCAATGCTAATGTTCTATAAACACCAAATATTAAAGAGACGCAAGATATTGCGTCTCTACGGTCAATAAAGAATATGGGAATGGTAATTATATTTTATCTTGTTTATATTAGAAATATTTGTTATATTTCAGATGTATTTTTGATTTTGTAATATGGAGACAGATGATTAATCGAGATATTGT
The DNA here is from genome assembly GCA_023132105.1 of Caldifarciminota bacterium. Lineage (GTDB taxonomy): Bacteria > Hydrothermota > 32-111 > QNBC01 > QNBC01 > JAGLYS01. Next base: position 2,839 of record JAGLYS010000217.1, on the reverse strand, counting down.
AAATAGAGCTTTATCCATCCTTGAAGAAGACAAACTACGAAATAGTAGTATCATTAATTTTATTGACAATAATAAAATCAATGATATTTCAATTTTCAATAATTCCGTATTGGTCAGAGGGGTAAGTGATAGAGAATGGGTATATATAAGCAGTGTAGACAAAGAAGAGTTAAAAACATTATGTAAAAGTAATGATAGTGATAAAAATTTTGGTGTAATAGAAAATTGGATGATACCGATTATTATTAAGGAAAATATAATCAAGTGGAAACTCACTGCTATTAAATTGTATTTACCCGACGATATATCGATTGATAAACCAGAATATAATGCTGTTCCCTTGTTGTTGGATGATGTTGATTTTATTTTTAAAAACTCGACCTATAAGGATTACTTAACGAACGATTATATCTCCGATAGAATCAGAAAAGGAGTTAGTGCAGGTGTATACAAGTCGGGAAAACTTATTGCCTGGGCAATAACCCATGATGACGGTGCAATGGGTTTTTTAAATGTACTGGAAGAATACAGGAGAAAAGGATATGCACAAGCTGTATCGTATTCGATGATAAATCAGTTAAGAATAAAAAGGAAAATCCCTTTTGTTCATATCGAGGAAAGCAATATCAAGTCAATGAAGCTTACATTAAAAATGGGGTTTTTAAAAGATAGAATCATAAATTGGTTTGGCGTTTGATTATGATGGATAGTAGATAATATGAGAAATTATACGGATAAGAATATAAAATTAAGGGCTGTAATATTCGATATGGATGGTGTTGTTGTTAATAGCCAGCCCCTTTACTTTGAACTTGAACGAAGATACTTTAGTGAATTGGGATTGAATATTCCTCCTGAAGAGTATAATAATTTTGTTGGTATGAATATGAATAATATGTGGTTTTATTTAAAAGAAAAATATCATATTAAGCAATCACTTGATTTTCTTATAGAGAATAATATCAAAAATTTTGTTGAAAATATTAATAGTAGCGATGAATTAAAGCCGATTTCGGGTGTGGTCGATCTATTTAATGAATTAAAGAATAATCATATAAAGATTGCAATTGCTTCATCATCCTCGGGTTCGGTAGTTGATTCTATGCTAAATAAATTGCAAATAAAATCCTTCTTCGATGTTATAGTATGTGGAGATGAAGTATATAATGGAAAACCTGCACCTGATATTTTCCTCCTTACAGTAGAAAGATTGCAAGTCAAACCTGAAGAATGTATTGTAATCGAAGATTCCTGTAATGGGGTAAAGGCTTCGAATTCGGCTAATATAAAATGTGTGGGTTTTTTGAATACACATTCCGGTGATCAAGATCTCTCTAATGCTGAAAAAATAATAAAAGATTTTTCCAATATCAATCTGGAGATATTAAAAGAAATTGTTTAATACAAAGTATATTGAAAGCCTGATTCTAAAACCACGGATTGTAAACCAAATGTTATTGTTGACAAAAAAATTTATTCGTATAATATTGCTCAACAAATATAGGAGATTAGTAATCTGTGTTTAATACTATTTTAAGTCTTGGTATTATTGCCGTTTTGGGACTATTGAGTGCAAAGGTTATCAATAAAATGAAATTACCTGCCATTACCGGTTATATATTGGCAGGCATTATTTTAGGTCCTTATGTATTAAACTTTATTTCTGAAGAAATATTACATTCATCAAGTCTTATTTCCTCAATTGCTTTGAGTTTTGTCGCATTTAGTTTAGGTGAAAATTTCAAATATAGTCAGTTAAAAAGAATAGGGAAATCAGCATTTGCCATATCGATTGGTGAGGTTATAGGAGCTTTTTTACTTGTTTTAATTTCTATGTATTTCATCGTAAAAACACCATTATATGTTGCACTTATCATTGGTGCAATAGCACCTGCCACAGCACCGGCTGCTATACTTATGGTCGTCAGGGAATATAAAGCAAGAGGAATTTTTGCGGAAACTCTCTTAGGTGTTGTTGCTCTTGATGATGCATGGGGAATAATATTATTTTCTTTTATACTTGCAATATCAAGTACAATATCTGGCAATGCTAATGCAAATATATTTCGTGAGGTCTTGCATGGGTTTATAGAGGTTTTTGGGAGTCTGCTTTTGGGTTTTGTTATGGGACTTGTATTTAGATATTTTGTAAAATTTATAAGAATGTCCGGAAATATGCTTATATTTACTGTTGGTTTTATACTCGTTACGGGTGGAATAAGTGAGCAATTAGGTTTATCCGTTCTTTTATCAAATATGATGTTAGGTGCTACAATCGCAAATTTTGCAAGAACAAGTAGAAGATCCTTTGATGTATTAAGTAGATTTGATCCTCCGATTTATCTTTTATTCTTTGTCCTGGCCGGTGCAAGTTTTAAGATTGGGAGTTTCGGAGAATTAGGTTTTATTGGTTTGGTATATATTTTTACTCGACTTCCCGGGGAAATGATAGGGGCATATATCGGAGCAGTAATTTCCGGAGCAAGGGGATCAGTTAAGAAATATATTGGGCTTGGTCTTGCACCCCAAGCGGGTGTAGCCATTGGACTCGCTCTAATGGCAAAAGGATATATACCGGGAGATGCAGGTAATCTTATATTAAACACAATAATTATTACAACTATTATATATGAGATTATCGGACCACCTCTTGTTAAGATTGCTTTGGCAAAATCAGGGTCTATAAATATATAATATAAATCTACAGAATGAAAATAGTGGGGTCGGGGGACGACATTTCGACATTTTATCACCCTCACCTCAATCCTCTCCCGTAAAGGGCGAGGAAGTTAGAGAGATCTACCACGAATGCACGAATAATGGGAAATAGACACCAGAC
>JAGLYS010000216.1 GCA_023132105.1 Caldifarciminota bacterium | reverse complement strand
AAATTATTTTCCCGATACAAAAATTGTTCTTGGAGGAATATATGCAACATTATTACCTGAACATGCAAGAGAATTGGAAAATATAGATTATGTAATAACAGGTAATAATTTCAATAGTATTGTAGATTCTATCTTTGAAATATTAAATATTCGCAGGGGAACTTTTCCGGGAATTAATATATTAGATGATCTTCCTTTTATTGATTATTCTCTCTATAAATCTCTGGATTCTATCACAACGGTTAATAGTTTGGGATGCCCCTTCGGATGTCCCTATTGTGCATCGTCAATACTATATAAAAAGTTTCAGTATAAAAGCAGTAAATACATAAATAAAGAATTTAAAAGATATATGACTTATAATGTTTCCGATATTGCATTTTATGATGATGCATTTCTCATGCATCCTGAAATTATTAAAATTTTGAAAATCCTCAAATTATTCCCTTTTAAATACCACCTTCCCAATGGAGTTCATGCAAAATTTATAACACCTCGGATTGCCAAGTTACTTTTTGATGCTGGATTCAAAACAATCCGTATAGGTTATGAAGTATATGATAATTTACTACAGGATAAAATGGGCGGTAAGGTTACGAATAAGATTCTGAAAAATGCCATTGACCATCTTAATAATGCCGGATATTTTTCAGGTGAGATAGGGGTATATGTTCTCGGAGGGCATCCGAAAATCCCTATAAATACCCTTGAAAACAGCATTAAATATCTTTCCGATATGGGGGTTCGAATATATATATCCGAGTATTCTCCCGTTCCCAAAACACCCGATGGAGAATTGTATTACAAAAAAGGATCGGATCCTCTATTTACGAACAATTCATTGAGAAGGTTTATAAACGATAAGGATAGAGAAAGATATTTTGATTTAAAATGTTTTATTAGAACACATAATAGCGAAGTAGCAGGTAATTAACCTGCTACTTATTAAAAACATCCTTAATTGATTTTGATCTTTTTAATATTTCAAGAGCTGCTTTCATTTGTCTGTCAGTTTTAAAATTAGCATTATACCATCCGGATTCACCCTGTAAAATCCTCATAATATAGCTATTTACAATCGAACCAATATTAACTTTCTCCGATTCGATTTCGCTCATATCTATTGTTTTATCATTTTTTGCAACATAATTCTTAAAATCTTGCCAGACATTATTATTCATCTTATATGTTTGCTTAAATTGTCTTGTTCTGTTTGTACAATAATAAGCTGAAAATTTAAAATACATATTATCCTTTGCAAGTTTCACTTCGATGTTGGACAGCTTTCGATAAGGAATTATTGTATCCGGGATAATACCACCAGCAGATGTAATTAATCTTGATAAACCTCCAATTGTCCGAAAAGTATCTATAATAGTATCGCCTTTTAGTTCTCTATCTATACATCTTCCGGCAGGTGTATAGTACCTTGCTGTAGTTAATTTCAATGCTTCTTTAGGTCCGATAGGAAATACCGTTTGTACCGATCCTTTCCCATAAGTCGTATCGCCTATAACCAATCCTCTATCCCAATCCTGTACTGCTCCACTTACAATTTCTGATGCACTTGCACTACCATGATCTACCATCACAACAAGTGGAATATGTGTATAGTTTTTAGAATTTATTGTTCTGTACTCTCTGTCGATCCCTTGCATTCTTCCCTTTGTAAATACAACCATTGAATTTCTTGGCAGGAAATATCCTGTTATTTTTTGAGCTTCTGTTAGTAAACCACCCGGATTAAATCTAAGATCTAAAATAATACCTTTTGTAGATTTATTAACAAGTGAATCCAAAGCGTTTTCTATCTCTTTCGAAGATGTTTGACTAAAATTCGTAAGTCTTATAAATACATAATCCGTATCGATTCTTGTTGCAAACGGAACACTTTTTACCTCTATATAATCTCTAACAATTGTATAATCGATTGGTTCATCTATGCCTTCTCTTTGAATCGTAATATGAACTTTTGTTCGTGGTGTACCTCTTAACTTCGATACAATTTTTTCCAGAGAAATATTATGGGTATCCTCATTCTCGATTTTAATAATTTTGTCTCCTGCAATTATTCCGAGTTTATAAGCAGGTGTACCTTCAATCGGCGCTATTACGACAGGATATCCATCACTGGTGCCAATTTGTATGCCAATACCACCAAATTTCCCTTTAGTCATAATCATAAGATCACTATATAGATTTTTGTCCAGATATACGGAATGAGGATCCAAAGATTTCAGCATTCCATTAATCGCTTCGTAAATAAGAGAATCCGAATCTTCTTCAAATACATAATTATTCTTTATGATATAAAGCATCCTTGAAAATTTACTTAATCCTTTTATAGTACTTCTATTGGCAGCTCCCTCGGCATTCAAATAATAGGTTAGCCCCGTACCTGCTATAAAGGACAATAAGAAAAACACTAAAATAGTTAGAGAAATTTGTTTCTTACTCATTCAAAACTCCATTACTTTTTATTAGGTTTAAAACCCTCTCTTTTATTTCATTAAAAATAGTTTCTTCATCAGCCATTCCATCGATTACAATTATTCTCGATTCATTTTCTCTTGCAAGTTGTAAATATTCACTTCTTACTCTTTTATGAAATTCAAGATCTTCCCTTTCTATTCTATCAAAATGACTTAATCGGGACAGAGCAATCTTTGGAGGTAAATCGATAAGAAAAGTTAAATCTGGAATAATTCCCGAAGTTGCAAAATCATTCATCTCCTTTATTTTAGCTTTTGGGATCCCTCTTCCTTCTCCCTGATAAGCCATAGTAGAATCATGATATCTATCACTTATAACAATAAATTTTTCTTTTAATTTGGATTTTATAACTTCATAGACATGTTGAGATCTTGATGCAAAATATAAAAATAATTCGGTTAACGGACACATACCAAGATTATTTTTATCCAATAAAATCGATCGTATTCTCTCGGAAATATCTGTTCCACCCGGCTCATGAGTTAAAATAACTAAATAATCTTTATTATCCAGATACTTAAATAATTTCTTTGCTTGTGTGCTTTTCCCTGAGGCTTCTCCACCTTCAATTGTAATGAAGAAGCCTTTATCTAATAATTTCACTATCTATTCTTTTTTTCCTTATCTTTACTACTAAGTTTTTTAATATATTCTTCTGTTTTTGTTTTACAAATAGAATCCGTAAATTGTACCGGCGGCGATTTGAAAAAATAGCTTGACGGTTCAATAATCGGACCTGCAAGACCATTATTCAAAGCAAGTTTGGCACACCGTACTGCATCAATTATGACACCTGCTGAATTCGGGGAATCCCATACTTCCAATTTAGTTTCAACATTAAGAGGAACATTACCAAATGTTGTACCTTCCATTCTTATGTACGCCCATTTTCTATCAAGTAACCAGGGAATATAATCCGATGGTCCGATATGGATATTGTTATCCGTAATATCATATGGAATTTGAGAAATCACAGCATTTGTTTTAGAAATTTTCTTGGATTCAAGCCTATCCCTTTCAAGCATATTCAAAAAATCCGTATTTCCTCCAACATTCAACTGATAGGTTCTATCAAGCTTTACCCCTCTGTCTACAAACAGGTTTGTTAATACTCTATGAACAATGGTCGAACCAACCTGTGATTTTATATCGTCGCCAAGTACAGGTAAACCTTTTTTTCTGAATCTGTCACCCCAATATGGTGATGTGGCAATAAACACCGGAATAGCATTTACAAAACCAGCACCGGCATCAAGAACCTGTTCGACATACCATTTGGTAGCCTCTTCACTTCCTACAGGAAGATAATTAACAATAACATCTGTTTTTGTTTCCTTTATTAATCTTGAGATATCCGCTGTAGAACCGGGAGCTTTTTCAACCACATTTGCAAGATATTTCCCTATACCATCATGTGTCATCCCTCTTACTACCTCTATATTCATCTTCGGCACATCTGCAAATTTGTAAGTATTATTCGGGTCGGCATATATTGCTTCTGCAAGGTCTTTACCTACTTTTGTTTTATTTATATCACAAGCGAAAGAAAATTCAATATCACTTATGTGGTATCCACCAAGATTCACATGCATAATGCCGGGAATTCTCTCTTTAATATCGGCATTTCTGTAAAAGTGAACACCTTGAACTAACGATGATGCACAATTCCCGATACCTATAATTCCAACTCTGAGTTTACCCATATTGCCTCCTATTTATTTAATCATTTTAATTGAATTCATTCCTATTATTGTTCTTTGCAATGCTGTAATTACAGTTGCAAAAGCAAAAATCATCATAGCATATACTAAATAACGTGGTAAAAATAAGAAAGTTATCATAAGAAATATCATCCTTTCGGGTCTCTGGAAAAATCCTTTCTTCAGCTCAATGCCTATACCCTCTGCCCTTGCCCTTGTATAACTTGTCATAATTGCTCCCACAAGAGAAAAGAATGCTGCTATTATACCGATATTCAGATCATTGCTAATAAAGTAATAAGCAACACCCCCTAAAATAAAAAATTCGGCATATCTATCTGCAATAGAATCCAAAAATGCCCCTACTTTTGTAATCTTTCCGGTAGTACGAGCTAATTCTCCATCAAATGTATCGAATAAACTGGCAACAATGAGAATAATACCACCTAAAATAAAATTGCCTGTGGCTATAAGATAAGCAACATATATATTTATTAACAAGCCGGCAACTGTTAACATATTAGGGGTAATTTTCAGCATTACAAATAGCATTATAAGCGGATGCAAAGATCTTCTGAATAATTTTTTTATATTTTCACTAAACATTTTTATTTCCTTCTATTAAAAGAACAATTTCTCCTTTTAGTTTTATCTCATTATTATCAATCTTTTGCAATAATATTTCAATATCACCCCTTACAAATTCTTCATATACCTTTGTAAGCTCTCTCGCTAAAACGACTTTCCTGTTTCCACAGTATTCATAAATCGCTTTTAATGTTTCTTTTATTCTCAATGGTGATTCAAAAAGTATCGATGTAGTCCATGTATTGCCGATACTATTCAATATAAGTTTTCTTCTTTTCCCCTTTTTAGGTATAAAACCATAAAATGCAAATGCATCCGTGGGCATACCTGAAACACTTAATGCGGTAAGTATAGCTGAGGGACCGGGGATTGGAATTACTTCAATATTTTCTTTAATTGCAGCTTGTACTATTTGATATCCCGGATCCGATATCAAAGGAGTCCCTGCATCCGAAACCAATCCTATATTCTTCCCTTCCTTTAACATATTTAGAATCAAAGGAATTCTCCTGTTCTTATTTCTATCATTATAAGACAAAAATGTGCCTTTTATCCCGTAATGAGACATAAGACTGCCACTATGTCTTGTATCTTCAGAGGCGATTATATCACATTTTTTTAATACTTGCAATGCTCTTAATGTTATATCATCTCTATTGCCAATTGGTGTAGAGATAACATAAAGATTTCCATCATTCTTCATTTTTTCTTAGATATTTTATAAAATCTATCTCCTTCAGAGCAAATCTATAGTCATAAATTGCTTTACCCAATAAAGCATTACTTTCCTCTTTCGAAAACATTTTATAAAAATGACCAATAAATTCTCTAACCCAATATGCATAAGCCTGGATATACTTCGATTCCTCTACAACAATATTATCTTCTATATTTGTTCCAGTGATTTTTAGCCCATTAAAAAAACTGTATTTTTTTTCCGTATCAGATCTTGATGCTTCCAGATAGGCTTCGGTTTTTACTCGTCCTGCTTTATCCGTATATTCTTTGGCTATTTTTATTACTAAATTAATCATAAGTTTTCTGACATGCGGGGTGACGATCTTTTTTATTTCAGGTGATTTAGAATAATAACTAATATGATCCATCTCTTTACTTACAAATAATTCCTTTGATTTTTCCTCCCCATTACTTATTATATTTTGATAATATCCTTTAATAAGGCGGTTGTTTTCTATCAAGAATACCCCTCTTTCAATTCCATAAGTCACCATAATTATTCCATCATCATGCTTAATAGCAAAGTTATCTTGCCCCATATCATATTCCTTGTCCGGTTGCGATATAAGAATCGTTGTTAAAATTGATACTAATTGCTCGTCTATCTGGTAAAAGCTACAAAATCCTCTTTCAGATGATTTTCTTCTCTTGATTGCATATTCTAAAGATATAGGATAAAAACGGTGTTGAAATTTAACAGCGAGATAAAATTCTCCTTTATATAAAAACAAAAAGTGAATCTCATCCGGGTATACTAATTGTAAATATGAATTGAACCTATCTTCTCTCCTAACTTTTCCTGCATTGACAATACTGCTTAAGTCTATGTATGTAATAGGCAAATTTTCAAAGATATGTTTACTTCTTGGAAATTTCATTTTTCCCCTCTATAATTATTTCTGAAAAATCTGCAAATATCAAAAATAATTCCCTTATGTGTTTCATAAGTCCAAGTCTATTTCCTCTAATCGTTTTATCATCAACCATAACCATAACTTCATCAAAGAATTTGTCGATATCAGGTCTTAAACTAAAATAAGAATTAAGAACCTCAACATAATTTTTCATTTTAATATTATAATCAATTTCATCTTTTATTTGCATCGATTTATCATAAAGTAATTTTTCCTGCTCATCCTTAAACAATCTTATAATAACACGGTTATCTATTTTCACATTCTTAAGAATATTTGCAACCCTCTTTTGCCCTACTACCAAATCATTAAACTCATCTGTTTTTGAATATCTATATCTATGCAAAACTCTTGCTCTTAGAATAATATCATAGATATCCGACAATTTCAATGCTGCAACAGCATTTATTATATCGTAGTTGGTATTTTCCCTCTGAGCAAAATATTTTATTCTTTCGATTACAAAATTATATATATCGTCTTCATTAAACGATTGATTATAATTATCAAATGCTAATGCAATTATAGCCATAATATCATAATTCCATTTCCGCTCTAATGTTATATCTATAATTCCATTTAATGCCCTTCTAATCCCCATAGGATCCTTTGAACCTTTTGGAATTCCATACTTGAAAACATATCCTGCTAAGCTATCCAATCTATCACATATAGCAAAAAGGGCTCCGTTATCCGATATAGGTAATCTGTCTCCCGCCCACCTCGGATACATATGCTCTTCGATTACTTCTGCAATATTTCTATTGATTCCAAGTTGTTCGGCATATATTCTACCCATATATCCTTCTAATTTTGTAAATTCCTTTCCATCTCTAATCATATTCGTCGATATATCAATCTTTAAATGCAATGAAATTTGTCTTATTAATTCTTCGGATAATCCTAAATCAAGTTTGGCAGAAAGAATCTTTGCCAGGTTTGCTATTCTCATTTCCTTCTCATAGACCGTTCCAAGATCTCTGTGCCAGATTATCTCTTTCTTCATATTAATTCTACTCTCTATAGGTACCTTTAAATCTTCCGTATAATAGAAATATGCATCCTCAAGCTTGGATTTTAATATTGTCTCATTATTCTTCAGAATGTTTTCTTTGTTTAGCGGCATATTCAAAACCACTACGAAATAGGGAGCAATATCACCGTTGGAATCTATCGTATGGAAATATCTCTGATGCTGTTTCATCGCTGTTGCCGTAACCCTATCCGGCAATTCTGTGTACTGATTGTGAAAATTGCCTATCATTACTACGGGATATTCAACCATACCAACGACTTCATCCAACAGATCGGAATCATTTACAATCTTAAGATTATATTTTTTCTCGAATTTATTGAAACTCTCAAGAATTATTTTTCTTCTATCGTTTTCATCTATAATTACATATGCATTTTTAATGGATTCAAAATATTTCTCCGGAGATTCAACAAGGATTTTTGATCTATTCAATATTCCATGCCCTATCGTAAAATTCGAAGAAGATATATCGGCAATTTCAATATCATAAACTATATTATTATCTACTATTACAAGTAACCAACGGATTGGTCTTGCAAATTTGAATTTACTATCTTCCCATACCATCATTTTGGGAAATCTTATGGATTCGATTGTTGCTTTAATCTTTTCTTTAAAAATATTATTCAAACTCTTTTTACTTTTTATAGATTTAATAGCAATAACTTCCCTTTTCCCTTTTTTAACTATATATAAATCCTTAAGTTCTTTCCCTTGAGATTTTACAAACCCTAATGCTGAAGAACTCCATTCTCCGTCCTTTTTTGCGATTTCAACAGAAGGACCTGTAATTTCAATCTCTTTCTCACTATCGTCTATCGATACATTTTTAATACTTACGACATATCTTCTCGGTGTATAAAAACCCTCTATTTTTCCAAATTCAATACCATTTCTCTCTAATAAATGCTTTAATTTATTTACCCAAATATCTATACCGGGTTTTAAGTATGAAGAGGGTATTTCTTCGAACCCCAATTCGATCAATACATTATTTCTTTTCATTAGCATCCTGTTTTTCCAAATATATTTTTGCGACTTTATTTGAAAGGGTTCTTATTCTAAAAATTGTATTTGCTCTCTCTTTGGGACTTATAGCGCCTCTTGCATCGAGAAGATTAAATGTATGAGAACATTTAATCACATAATCGTATGCAGGAAAAACAAGTCCCTTCTTAAGAAGTCCGTTTACTTCGAAAACATATTTTTCAAATTGTTCGAATAACAAATCAATATTGGATTCATTGAAATTAAACTCACACATTTCATATTCCATCTCTCTATATAAATCCCCCCATTTTATACCTTTTTGTAATTTTAAATCAAAAATAGAATCGACATCTTGTAGAAACATAGCGATTCTTTCAAGTCCATATGTCAATTCCACAGGTATAATGTCCATTTCAACCCCACCTACCTGTTGAAAATATGTAAACTGTGTTATTTCCATTCCATCGAGCCAAATCTCCCATCCTAATCCTGATGCACCGAGTGTAGGTGATTCCCAATCATCCTCTACAAATCTTATATCATGTTTAAGAATATCTATCCCGACAAATTTCAAACTATTTAGATACATCTGTTGTATATCGGCTGGAGCTGGCTTGAGAAGCACCTGATATTGAGTAAATTGTTGCATTCTGTTAGGATTTTCCGCATATCTCCCGTCTTTTGGTCTTTTTGAAGTTTCGACATAACATGTTTTCCAGTCTTTCTTCCCGATACAATAAAGAAAAGTTGCGGGATTGAATGTCCCTGCTCCAACTTCACCCTGATATGGCTGTGATAAAACACATCCGTTATCCGTCCAATATTTTTCCAAATTAAAAATCAAATCTTGAAAATACACAATGCTCCTTTTAAGTTGCTATATAACACAAATTAACACAAGTGTCAAACATTTCAATGGCAATTTTATAGATATGTATAGGCATACGAGCAAGTTCGTAAATCGTTAACCATAAACCAAAATTTGATAACCGTAGGTGTAGACCCCTGTGTCTACCCTTTCCCCTTTCGTGAAATTATTTCCTAATTTGTATAATAAAAAGATAAAAATTATTCTATTAATCATCAATTGTAATTGCGAGGAGTGAAATGACCTGTCTGCGTGCGAACACGCACAGGCAGGCGAAGCAA
>JAGLYS010000215.1 GCA_023132105.1 Caldifarciminota bacterium | reverse complement strand
TATACAAATTCGATAATAACGGTAATTTATTGGATTCATTGAATTTGCCTATGGATTTGGATTATGGCAATATAGATTTCGCTTTTGGCAATGTATATGTATCTTCGAGTAATAAAGTACTTATGATTAATAATACTATTATAGATACATTCTGTGAATCCAATACTATAAACTATGATGCGATTTCCATGGGTAATAACGGTGAACTGGCAGTTTTAACATCTGGTGATGTAGTATTATATTCTTCTGACGGAACAATGAAATCTTCCGGTTGGCTTGATATAGATTCAAAGGATTTATTATATAAAGGAATAGATATATTAATCCCTGGTTGGAATCCTTGCAAAGTCAAAAGAGAATGGTCATATGGATATGTATATAATTATAGAGAATACGGGGTAGACAAAGGACTTATTAAATTCGATCCTCAAGAATTTTTACCATCGAACTATACATTTGTAAATTACTATCCCGACGATGATCAAAACGGAGGAAATATAACATATAATGGTGTATATGATAATGGTAATAAGGTATCACTTCAATCGTTATTAGGTTTACATTATATTCCGACCGTACATATCGAGATGTTCGGCGATTGGCATAATTCTCCGGTATTTCGCAAATTGGATTTTGCAGTAAGGGAATTGTGCCAAGACTCGCTGATTTACAGAACGACTCATAGCATCAATCCTGCAGTAGGGGAGAATATTCAGTTCAATGATACATTAACGGATTCACTTTCACAGGGTGAATATGCAATATTCGGTAATCTGTATACGAATAACAATCAAATCGTAAATTCGAATATCAATTATTTTTCCGTCATAGGGAATGAGGTTGCTCTATTAATGCACCGTGATACGAATGATGTCCCTGCGGGATGGATATTTCATCCGAATATAAAGGTAATCAATCCGTTGCCTGCAGGGCAGGAAAATCTGCATTTAATTGTAAATTCAAATGATTCATTATATATCGATACGATATTCGATGTAGACTCATGCTCTACGGATTCATTCCCGATCAGTGTTAGCCCTAATGTTCCTACGATACTTAACGGAGAATTGATTTTACCAACAGGTGACACACTGAGAAAAGAGATTTCATTGAATGTCCTTGCAGGTGAGATTACCATAGATGTAGTAACACCAGAATATGTCAATTTCGAACCGTTCGAAGTAAAAAATATCATCAGTAATAATTCGGGAATCCATCAGGAAATAATCATAAAAAGAAGGATAAACACGGATTCGCTAATAGATACGGTATTGATATATCCGAATGATAAAAACAGATTGTATGATACATTATCGACAATCAACTCCGATACATTATATGTCACCGTTTCAGGTGATTTCGGTGAAATCGAGAAGAAACTACCAATAA
>JAGLYS010000214.1 GCA_023132105.1 Caldifarciminota bacterium | reverse complement strand
CATCGCGGGCTTTTTGATTTCATTTTTTATACCGTTAATCGGTTATCTATTTACAATGGCACCAACCGTTTCGTTCTGGGATTGCGGTGAATTTATCCCCGTAGCGAAGATATTGGGCATTCCTCACCCTCCTGGTACACCATTGCAGGTCTTAATCGGAAGAATATTTACAATGATTCCGTTTGGAGCCGAGAAAGCTTTCTGGATGAATTTTTATTCGGTTTTGGCAACATCTTTAGCCGCTGCACTTCTCTATCTTGTATTTATCAGAGTAATAAAGGAGATAAAGAAACCGTCAGGCGATTTGGAGAATCTTGCTATGATAGTAAGCGGAATCATAATAGCGGTAATAGCAAGCTTTTTATATTCGGTATGGGATAACGCGGTGGAAGCTGAGGTATATGGTCCGAGTCTTGTGATTATGACACTGGCAATATGGTTTGCAATAAAGTGGAAGGATAATATCGGTCATATGGGAAGCAAGAGGATGTTGCTTCTGATAATATATATTACATCACTTAGCGTAGGTATACATCTTATGCCGTTACTTGCCTTTCCGGGTGTTATATTATATGTATTGATTATCAAACCGAAGGATCTCGCCGACCCGAAATTAATCACAGCTGCATTGATACTCGCATTCCTTGGTATAACGACATATGCATATCTAATAATCAGATCGAGACTTAATCCTTATATCAATATGGTAGCACCGACAGATTTTGAAAAATTATGGGATGTATTTACAAGAAAACAATATGGTCCGCAGTATCTATTTCCGAGAAAGACCGATTTTGCAGATGGAACGGGACCGCAGATAGGGACGATTCCCGCATTAATTCAGCAGTATATCGTATATTTTAAGTATATGTTCTGGCAGTTCACACCATGGCCCAGGGAAGCTGCAAGGGGTATTATTCCATTCCTGTCGATGATAGCGAATATTGGATTCTTTTCACTCGGGCTTTACGGTATATATGAGCATTACAAAAGGGACAAAAAGACATTTATCCTTGTTTTTACGACACTCTTTTTCACAAGTATTGCACTTGTCTTTTATCTTAATTTGAAATATTCGCCTTCGGACCCTAATCCGCTTCATGTACCGAGAGAGGTAAGGGAGAGGGATTATTTTTATGCCCCCAGCTATTTTTTCTTTGCGTTCTATATCGGAATGGCGGTATGGAGTATCATTATGCAATTGATTAAAAAGGGGAAGAAGCATTTAACATACGGAGCATTAGGTGTGGCTTGTTTGGTAGCATTCATTCCGTTTGCAAGTAATATCAGGAGCGATGCGAACAGACATGGCAATTGGATAGCAGATTCCTATGGATATAATATGTTATCCTGTCCTGAGGATGGAAGTGTATTATTTACAAACGGTGATAATGATACATATCCTTTATGGTTTCAGCAGGGTGTAAAGAAATACAGATTATTTTTACCAAAGGATGAGCCAATACCAATGGATCTTGTATATGGCGAGAGATATGTTAAGAAATATAATGAATACAAGAAGAAATATGGTGGCGTTGTTCCGATGAAAGGTGTGATAAATGCAAATCTTAGTTTATTAAACACTGACTGGAATCTTAAACAACTTAAAAAAGCAGGCGTTCCTATAAGTTTTACAGACAGAGAATTGGAAACACTTCGTCCGATTAGACTTAGAACGGGGGAGATATTATATGTAAAGGATTTAACCATGAGGGATATTATTGCATGGAATGTTGGCTATAAACTTAAACGGGATGAACTATTCGCAACTACTGCGGAATTCAGAGAAAAAATAATGCCAAAGATAATCGAACGGTATAAAGAGGGAAAGAGTAAAATAAATATATACTTTGCCATAACCGTTTCGGAGGATAGTAAATCTGCGTACAGCGGACATCTGAAACTCGAAGGTATAGCATACAAACTTGTTCCCGAATTTGGCTATAATATGATAAATATTCCTAAAACGGATAGTCTTTTGAACAAGGTATTCAAGTATAGAGGTTTTAATAAGAGTGTGGTTATAAATGAGACCAACTGGAAGTTATTAGGAAATTACGGTATTGGATATCTGATGCTTGGTTATTCATACAGGAGTGCAGGCGATATAGACAAAGCAATAGAATCACTTGAAAA
>JAGLYS010000213.1 GCA_023132105.1 Caldifarciminota bacterium | reverse complement strand
AGAGGGAAAAGAAATTTTAAACTTGATTTCACTAATTGAGAATAATTACACGAAAAGAAAGGGCAGACACAGGGGTCTGCCCCTACAATGTCAATTTTCGATTTACGATTAACAAAAAAGACCATGTCATTGCGAACGAAGTGAAGCAATCCCATAAAAGTAAATTTAGATTGCTTCGTCGTTTTACTCCTCGCAATGACAATTTCCCAAGTTTCGATTTACGGTTTACGATTAACACTATTTATGGTGTTTATATAACATTAGACGCAAAATATTGCGTCTCTACACAGAATTTCGATTTACAATTTAGGGTTTACGATTTACGCCTTTTGCTATTGGCTCTTGCCACTTGATACTTTTAACTAACTAATATCTTCATATTTGCCTACATTTTCTCGCACTAAATATATTGACTTTTATGACTATAGAAAGTATTATTATAAAAGAAAAGTATAAAATCAGCGGGACAATGGATGCACTAGAATATATCCTGGATAAGAAAACGGAAATTGCTATCAACAATTAAAGAATGGAGGAAGTAATGAAGAAAGTATTTTTTGTTATGACCGTTGTGGCTGTTTTTAGTTTTGTAGTAACAAATATAACAGCCCAGACAAACTCGAGATTCACAGAATTCCCTATTGCTGTTGGGGAAGATAGCACATTTGGCTCAAGTGCGGTCTGGGGCGGGGCTACCGGCATAGTAGCAATAATAGGCGATACGCTTAGTCAATACAATATTACTGCTCAATTGGTCTCTCCCCCAACTAACCTGATTGGGAACAGAATCTCGGTTGGCAGGCAGGGAACTTTCCCAGGACCTATAGTTGGATTTGATGAAACCAACTATTTTCTGATTTGGAGAGAATTCAATGGCGATATTAACGGGCAATTTATCAGTACCTCGGGCAACTTAGTGGGAACTTATTTTACCATTGGTACAAACGCTTGGATGAATTACCCGGGAATATATGGTCTGTGTTTTAGTGATACCACTTACTTAATAGTATATGTTAATAGAGTAGATAGTTTGCTTTACGGTCAGCGGATGAACAAGAGTGGAAATCTTTTAGGAGAACAAGTACAGATTAGCAATAATCATGCGCGTGAAATTTCACTCGCATATGACGGCACGAACTATCTGGTGGCGTGGGTTGAGGTGATTCCTGATAGAGACAAAGATATCTATGGGCAATTTGTCAGCAAGTCCGGTTCACTTGTAGGCAGTAACTTCTTGATTGATGGCGGACCATATTACAGCGACAATCCGACATCTCTTGCTTTTGACAGTTCAAGATATTTGCTCGGTTACCACGAGTCCAATTATTCAAGCGAGAATTTTAGTTTATACGGACGATTTATTACCACTTTGGGATTGATCGAAGAAACAATACTCATTTGTGATTCCACAATGCAGCCAGGCTTTCCTAGTGTTGCTTTTGATAACAATAATTATTTGATAACTTGGTCACAAATGTTCGATTTAACAATGATGGGGAGATTTTGGACTCCATCGGGTATTCCTTTGGGCGAAGTGTTTGTTGTATCTAATTCATCAAGCGGAAAAGCACCTTTTGGAGGATGTGGATTCGGTGGCGGATGGTTCTTAGTTGTCACCTCCAAAGTAGATTCTAATTTTACTGATGGGGATGTCTATGGTACATTCATATCATCAACGGGGATAGAAGAAAAACCAGATGCTAAATTGGATATAAAAGACCCCATATTACTACAGAATACACCCAACCCATTTAAATCTGCTACTTCTATTCAATATACTCTTCCGAGAAATGGGTTTGTGCGACTTGCCATATATGATATCTCAGGTCAACTTGTGCGGACACTGGTAAAGGGAGAGAAATATGCCGGTACCTATGCCGTCAGTTGGAATGGAATAAACGAGCAAGGGAATAGTGTTAGAAGTGGAATCTATTTCTACTGTTTAGATGTAGACAACCTTAAAAGCACGAGGAAAATGTTATTAGTGAAGTAATTGATAGTGAAAATCAGGGGCAGGCACCGTTCCCATATTTTTATTAACCGTAGAGACGCAAAATATTGCGTCTCTACACAGAATCTCAATTTGGATTGCTTCGCCTGCCTGTGCGTGTTCGCACGCAGACAGGTCGTTTCACTCCTCGTAATGACAATCTCTAGCTTAGCGGAATAAGCAAGGAGTGGGCGAGGAAGAAAGGGGAAGGGAAAAATAATGCTGTTGATTAAAGCACTGTTAATTATCATATATGTAAATATATGTTGACAAAAGCTTAAAATCATTATATATATGTATATAGGAACAAAAAGAGGAATTAATATTATGATAAGTAATAAAATTAAACAAAGAAGATTAGCTTTAGGTTATTCTCTACAAGATGTTGTAGAGAAATTAGAACTTGAAGGTATAACAATCACCAGAGCATGTATTTCAAAGTATGAGAATAATAAAAGTATTCCAAATGCTAATTTTTTATGGAAGCTGTCAAATATTTTTAATGTATCTAATGATTATTTTTTTATTGATAATAAAATTGAAATAAAATGGTTTGCTTTCAGAAAACATACGGATTTAACAAAAAAAATAGAAAATAGAATTAAAAATTATGCATTGGAGATTGCCGAATCACATAAATATTTGGAAGATATTATGCAATACAAGTTAAATAAAGCAAAATTTGTAAAAAATGAAATTAGGAATATTGAGGAATTAGAGGACATTGCTGAATCTGTAAGAAAAGAATGGAATCTTGATTATTGGGCAATCGATAGTGTTACTCAGTTATTAGAGAAGAAAGGATATATAGTTATAGATTATGAATTTGAAAATAATAAATTCGATGGTCTTTCAGGTATAACCAATTTTGGAAATCCTGTAATTATTTCAAAATCCAATATTGATGTTGATAGAAAAAGACTGAATTTAGCCCATGAATTAGGACATCAGATAATTAGATGTAATCCGGAAATCGAAGAGAAAGTTGCATATAGATTTGCAGGTGCATTTCTGATCCCAAAAGAATGCATTTATAATGAACTCGGGGAAAAGAGAAGATATATTAATATTAATGAGCTTATATTATTAAAAGAAAAATATGGCATTAGTGTACAGGCATTGACAAAAAGATGCTTTGATCTGGGTGTAATTTCAAAGAATCAATATAAGAATAAATTTATATATTTCAGAAAAAATTACTGGCACAAAAATGAACCGGGTGAATGTAAACATATAGAAAAACCTATTAAATTAAAGCAAATGACATTAAAGGCAGTTGCTGAAGGGATTATAACTGAAAATAAGGCAAAATCCTTATGTCCTGATATTGTAATAGAAAAAAACAATAAATCTAACTGGCAATGGAAAGATTTGCAAAATATGAGTCGAAAGGAAATTGATAATGTTCTTTCCAAAGCGGCTGAATTTGCCGAGGATGAATATAATAATAATGAAGATCTTGATTTTTATAATACAATAGGAGAATTGGAATAAAATCATGAATAGAGGGGAAATATGGTTAATAAATTTTGATCCGGCAATAGGAAATGAAATAGTAAAAAAGATACCAGCTGTAATTATAAGTCATAATAGTATAGGTAAACTTAAATTAAAAATTGTCGTACCCATTACATCATGGAAGGAGAATTATTCTAAAATTCCCTGGTTTATACCATTGCATTCAAATATTTATAATAATTTAAAGAAAGATTCAGCGGCAGATACTTTTCAAATAAAATCATTATCAGAAGATAGATTTATAAAAAAAATCGGTACAATTTCTGATGAAGAATTGGAAAATATAATCTCAGCGATTAATTTATGCATTGGATAGAAAGTTTATAGGGAAGGGAGAGGGAGAGAAATTGTGAATTGTGAATGGTGAATTTTGAATGGAAGGAAGAGAAAGAAAAAGAGGGAGATCCACCACGAATAATCACTAAAAGAGAAGAGAATCACGGAAGATGAGATCCTGAAATAAGTAATGTCACCCTGAACTTGTTTCAGGGTCAGGATGACAGGGAAAAGACAACTGATTAGGTCAGACACAGGGGTCTGCCCCTACAAATTTCGATTTACGATTTACGATTAACGATTTACAAAAGAGAACATGTCATTGCGAACGAAGTGAAGCAATCCCATAAAAGTAAAATTAGATTGCTTCGTCGTTTTACTCCTCGCAATGACAATTTTTAGAATTTTCAATTTACAATTTACGATTTACGCTCTCTATGGCACCCTCACCTCAGTCCTCTCCCCGCCTACGCTAAAGCTTTGGCGGACAGGCCTGCCTACGCCGAGGCTTCGGCAGGCAGGCCGTCGAGGGCGAGGAAATAATATCATTTTCTTAACTTTTTATAATCTTATGATATAATAATATGTAAGAGATAGTCTACGAATTATTGAATAATATGTAGAGTGTCTAATGCTAAATATTTCACAGGAATTACAATTGGGAATTTTTAAGTTATACCCGAAATGATATAATATTTAAAACAACTCTTGACATTATACCCGTTATGGTATAATATACATTAAAAGGGTATGTTTATACCCTAAGAGGTATAATTATGAAAAATCAATTAGTGAAATTCATTAAAAAACGCCGTAAAGTATTGGGATTAACCCAGATGGAATTGGCTGATCGAGCAGGTGTCGGATTGCGATTTATTCGTGATATAGAACAGGGAAAAGAAACCCTTAGATTGGATAAAATTAATCAGGTTTTGGAATTATTCGGTCATATTATGGCTCCGGTTCCTCAATCGAAAGAGACGGATGATGAATCGTAAGGGAAAAGTGCTTGTCCATAATATTCCTGCTGGTATAATGTCCGAAGAAGAGGATGGGTATCAGTTTAAATATTTCACGGAATATATTGGAAATAGAAATGCACAATCTGTCAGTCTATCTTTGCCTTTGCAAGCAGAACCATTTATAAACAAAACGATGTTCCCTTTTTTTGACGGATTAATTCCTGAGGGTTGGTTATTGGATATTGCTCAAAAAACATGGAAATTAAATCCGCGTGACCGAATGGGTTTATTACTTGCCTGTTGCAGAGACTGCATCGGTGCTGTTTCGGTTATTCCGATGGAAGAAGGATATAAATAATGAAACGGTGTTTAGTTTGCTATAATACTCTGGATGATCAGGAATTATTATATCATCCTATATGTTCCGGGAAATTTTTTAATTCGAAAAAGCCCCCGCAACTGAAATATACTATAGATCAATTAAATGAACTTGCAGGACAGGTTATTAAAAGTCAAATTTCAATACCGGGAGTACAAACTAAATTGTCACTCTATCTTAATAAACAACGATCGGAAACTAATCGATTTACCATAGTCGGTTTATGGGGTAATTATATTCTAAAACCACCTATTCCTCAATTCCCATATATGCCGGAAAATGAAGATCTTACTATGCATCTTGCAAATATATTCAAAATCCCTACTGTTCCTCATGCTCTCATCCCTTTAAAATCAGGGGAGTTATCGTATATTTCCCGTCGAATCGACCGACAAGAAAAAGGTAACAAACTATTTATGGAAGATATGTGTCAATTGGGTGGTCGTTTAACGGAAAATAAATATAACGGATCGTTAGAACAAGTTGGGAAAACAATAGCTAAATATTCTTCCAATCCTCTTTTTGATAAGATAAAATTCTTTGAAGTTGTGATATTTTCATTTCTTACCGGAAATGCCGATATGCATTTAAAGAATTTCTCATTAATCTATCCTATGAATAATATGATTCAATTATCTCCCGCTTATGATCTTTTATCCACTCGATTGATTATTCCTGAAAAATCAGACCCGGAAGAGATGGCACTTACTCTTAATGGTAAAAAATCAAATCTGAATAAAAAGGATTTTATAAAATTTGCTGAAACACTTGGGATTAGTACTAAACAGATTTTCAATACTTTTATTAGATTTAATAAACAGTTGGATGTAGCATTGGATTTTATAAATATTAGTTTTTTACCCGAATATAAAAAGAAAGAATACATATTGCTTGTAAAGGAAAGAGCAAATAGGATTTTATAGAGGAGGGAAGAGAGGGGAAACCACCACGAATTCACGAATTTATA
>JAGLYS010000212.1 GCA_023132105.1 Caldifarciminota bacterium | reverse complement strand
TCCTGCTCCCAAAGCAGGCGCGCTAGCCGGGCTGCGCCACGCCCCGTAAGTACGATAAAAAGGATCGGAGGGTTTTACCTCTATGGCTGACGGAATTCTTTTCTTCCAAACCCATCTCTGCATAGGTTCTCCCTGTATTCTCAACTTCGAACACAGGATCGTAGCCGAAACCACCTTTCCCATAAGGCTTTCTTATTATATAGCCCTCTGTTATACCTTCAAATAATTTTAAAGATCTATTATTGTCTACATAAGCAATAACTGTTCTAAAATGTGCTTGCCATTTTTCATTTGAAGAACATAATGATAATTCTTTTATAAGCTTCTCTACATTATCAGCATATGATGCCTTATCACCTGCAAAACGCGCTGAATGCACACCTGGCAGCCCATTTAAAAGATCTACGAACAGACCTGTGTCATCTGCAAAACATTGTATACCAGCAAAATCAAAAATTGTCAATGTTTTTTTTATTGCATTCTCCTCTAATGTGTCTCCATCCTCAATAATTTCATCAATAAAATTAATATTTTCAAGTGTCAATAATTCAATTTTTGAGTTTTCTAATACCTTCCTAATTTCATTTATTTTGTCTTTATTGTTAGTTGCTGCAACAATCCTCATTAATTATTTATAGTATCTTCCGCTATAAAGGCATCCGTGTATCCTAAACCATATAAGCTCGACTTTAACACTTCCGCTTCAGATCTACTTGTACAATCTCCAACTCGGACCTTATAATATGGTGCAATATATTGCACATAAACACGCGAGGCAGTTCTTTCTCTTACCTCTGCTGCAATCATATCGGCTTTCTCTTCTGAAAATGTTGCAAACACCTGAACACGATATCCTATTTGAGTCTTTGGAACAAGTGTAGTCGTATCTTCTGTTATAGATGTTACTGTATCTTTGCCAAATATAGAACCACTATTTTCGTCTGTTTCTTCTTCCATGATTATTGGCTTATATGTAGTTGTGTCCGGTTTTACCACATCTTCTGTGCTTTTTTTAGGTCCACAAGATGTTAACATTGCAATTATAAGAACTTCTGTGATAATAATAAGGTATTTTTTCATTGTTACCCCCTATATATATTGTTTTTTGTTTGGTTGGTTACCGATTTTATCGATAATTTCTTTAATCTCATTATCTTTATCCTTTTGACACACAAGTGTTGCATCATTTGTTCTAACGACAATAATATCATCTACACCTATCAAAACAGTAAGACCCTCTTTACTGATGATTATATTGTCGTGTGCATCTTTCAACTCAGCATTTCCAATAATTGTATTGCCATTTCCATCCTTTTCATTATGTCTTTCTATTGCTTTCCATGATCCGACATCATCCCATGTAAAATTACATTTTTTACAAGCAATCTTTGACGACCGTTCCATTATTCCATAATCTATTGAAATATTTTCAATCTTTTTATATGCAATATCAACATCATCCCTGTTTTTTTCTATAGATACCATGCTTTCATAATGCTCGGGTAGATATTTTCGAAATTCCTCTTTGATAACATCAGCCCTCCAAATGAACATCCCACTGTTCCATAAAAATGTGCCCTTCTTCATATAATCTATAGCATCCCTTTGATTGGGTTTTTCTACAAACGAACTGACCTTATATAATTCACCTTTATTGTCAATTGCTTCTCCGATATTGATATAACCATATCCCATTTCGGGTCGATTCGGTGTAATACCAAATGTTACAAGATATCCTTCATTGGCACTTTTTATAACATCAGTAACAGATTTTTTAAACAAATCCTTTTCCTTTATATAATGATCCGAGGGTAATACTATCATTATCGCATCTTTATCTATTTTATTTATAAATGCTGCCGCATATGCTATTGCCATAGCAGTGTTTTTTGCAACAGGTTCATATAAAATATTTTCATCCGGAATATTTAAATCAACCACATCAAAATTATCTTTTTGCTCAATCGAAGCCACAACGATAATATTTTTTCTATCAATAAAACTGGCGACTCTATCTACGGTCTCTTCGATCATTGTTTTTTTACTTATAATAGAAAGAAACTGCTTGGGTTTTGATTTTCTTGAGAGAGGCCAAAACCTTTTTCCAGAACCACCGGCTAAAATTACTGCATAATTCATAAACACCTCTTATAGGTCAGCGATTTTTTTCTCTTTCTCTTTTAAAGTTTTTTCCATTTTTTTAAGTTCTTTAACACTTTCTTTGAATTTTTTATCATTATTCAAGACAATATTCTTATCTTTAATGTACTTCTCATAAATCATTATCCCCATCTTTGAGAATTCCTTTGCCATTTTATTTTTCAATTGTAGAATTTCAATTTTTTCCTGCCCCAGGTGTGTTAATTCCTCAGCTTTTTCAAATATATCACTAAACGATTCTTTCAGTTTATCCCAAATAGAACTCATTCATCCTCCATTAGTAAAGATATTTATTATTTCTTCCTAAACATATATTAATACTTTCACAAGTTTTCACAATTTGACCATTGGGTTCAACATTTTTCACCCCTTTTATAGCAGATCTAAGTGCAACCGATTCGATATTCTGCCCTTTTAATACAACAAGTTTTCCAAATTTATCCTTATCAATCAATTCACATGCATATGTTCCAAACCTTGTTGCCAAGATTCTGTCAATAGCAGCCGGGGTTCCTCCTCTTTGTGTGTACCCAAGAACGGTAACCCTCGTTTCGACAGCATTTAAATGTTTTTCGATTTCTTTTGACAACCAGTGTCCTATCCCTCCTAAAAGTT
>JAGLYS010000211.1 GCA_023132105.1 Caldifarciminota bacterium | reverse complement strand
TCGTCTTCTTTTGTTCTTAGCAGCTTCATAAATCTCCTTATTATATAATAATATATCAGAGCTTTTTAATTGTCAAGAAACCAATATCATCAAAAAGGGTCGAATCAACATTTATTCAATAAATATAATAAGATATTTTAAGATTATTTTCAAGTCTTATCTGCGTTAATTAAACTATTGATCATAATGTTTTGTATCAGAAAACAATTCAAACTGTAATGTTTTAATTTTTTTATACAATGTTCTTCTTGATATTCCAAGTAATACGGATGCCTTTGTTATATTATTTCCCGTAACATAAAGAGCCTTTTTAATAACTTTATTCTCGATTTCACTAAGTATAAGAGAATCGAACGATGTTTCTTTTCCGTCTTCCATCTCTTTCGGTTTATTCCATATGAATGTTAATTCACCTAAAAGCATTTTCCTCTCAAGAGTGTTCTCAAGCTCCCTTAAGTTTCCTGGCCATTTGTATGCTTTTATCTTTTTAATGCTTTTGTTATCCAAATTCGTGTGAGGTAGATTATATTTTAAAGCTATCTTATTGGTAAAGAAGAGAATAATTTCTTCGATTTCATTTATCCTGTCTTTTAGAGGAGGTAAAACAAATTCAAAATTATTTAATCTGTAAAATAGATCTTCTCTGAACTTCCCGTCTTTTACCATTGTAAGCAAATCCCTGTTTGTTGCTGTAATGATTCTTGTGTCAATTTTTTGAGTTTCCGTACAACCAATCATCTGTATATCCTTTTCCTGAATGGCATGTAGTAATTTTGCCTGAATATTGAGGGGGATTTCCCCAATTTCATCGAGAAATAGTGTTCCACCGTCTGAAAGTTGAAACTTCCCGGGTTTTGTTTCGAATGCTCCGGTAAATGCCCCTTTCTTATGTCCGAACAACTCACTCTCGATGAGATTATCGGGTATAGCACTGCAATTCACCTTAATGAATGGTTTATTCTTTCTTTTGCTTATACTGTGTATATATTGAGCCATAACAGTTTTTCCTGTTCCGGTTTCACCTGTCAATAAAATATTTACATCTAATTTGGCTATTTTATCAATATTTTCCATCATAGGTTTCATTGATTTGCTATTGATAATCGGTGTAAACATTGATGGTTTGCTTATGTGCACGGTATATTGCTCATGGGAGAGAAAAGATTCGGCTTTCTTTATAATTGAGATCAATTCATTTTTATCAAAAGGTTTTCGAATATAATCGAATGCTCCCAGTTTGATGGCTTTAATCGCTGTTTCAATTGTACTGTAAGCTGTTAATATAATTACAGGAATGTCTTCTATATCTCTGTTCTTTAATTCCTCCATAAATTCGATCCCCCCCATTTTAGGCATTTTAAGATCCGTAATAATTATATCGGATGCTTTGAATATTTTTAATGCCTCTATTCCATTCGAAGCCTCTAATATCTCATAACCGTTTTTTTGTAATATCCCTCCAATTACCTTCCTTAAATTCGCCTCATCATCTATTATCAATACTGTTGCCATACATCCTCCAGAATAATAGTAAATATAGTCCCACCCTCCGGATTTTCCTTAAATAAAATCTTACCACCCAAAGCATATATCATTCTTTTTGTAATCGAAAGCCCCAAACCGATTCCATCTGTTTTTGTCGTATAAAACGGTAGAAATATATCGTTCCTATTTTTGATGCCTATTCCCTTTCCATTGTCTATTACCGATAATATCATATTGCTTGAATTGTCTGAAATTTCCAAGCAAACTCTATTCTCGTTATTATCCTCATATGAATCGAATGCATTTTGAATTATATTATATATTGATTCCTCTAATATTATTGGATCCGTAAGGAATTTTATGTTTTTACATCGATTATTCATATATAATTTTTTATTTCTAAATCTGTTTTTTATATTACAGATAAAATCGTTAATTACGATAATTTCTTTGTTTATCTCGTTTCTTGAAGCAAAAAGCTGAAATCTTTCAATTATATGTTCAATGCGCTCAATATCACTCAGTAAAATCTTAAAATATTCTCTGTCTTTACCCTTTATTGAATCATCGAGGTATTGAGCTGCCCCCTTTATTGAACTGAGTGGATTTCTTATATCATGAGCAATGCCTGCTGCAATTTCACCGGCAAAAGCAATGTTTTCCATATTGATTATCTTTTTATTCAATAAAATTTTTTCCATTATCCCCTTAACTTGATTGATTAATGTACTTAAATAAATTCCATCGTCATCATGGAAATTCTCATTGTTATATATAAAATAAAATATCCCACAATTGTCATTATAGTTTTCAAGTCTGTAAAGATAAATTGATTTATCTCCATTCTTAAAACAGACGCTATTATCGATATCTTTCTTGAACCACTCTTTTAAGGTTTTGTTGTCAATCTTACGATTTCTATTCAAACTATACAAATTGAAAGGGGTGGAATCGGTTTCGATTGCAAAACCGCAATTATCAAGATTTAATATTTTATATGATATATCGACGGTATCTTTTATAAGGGAATTGAATTCAACATTTTTATTGAGATATTTTTCACTAAGCTGTTGCAGTACTTTTTGATGACGATAATGCTTTGCAAGCAATAATTTTTCTGAAATTTGAAATATCTTTTTCTCCAATATTTTATAGAAAATTAATATAAACATACATGAAACAAATGCCTTTACTGTTGTTGGAAAAGAAACGCTAAAACCCAGTGTGATGAATATAAATATAAATGTAAAAAAAGTTGCAGCCAAAATATATGTAAAAATTTTCATTAATACATAATTTATCGGCATAATATCACTCTTGAGTATTGTATATGAGATTATAAACGAGAATATGATATTGCCAATATTCCCAAGATTTATAGGCCTTATGAAATTAAGAGCCGGCACAAAATCAGTAATCCCTAAAATAAGAAGTATGCTTGTTGCTAAAATAATATACCTCAATCTGTTTCTTTCGCTAAATAAACTAATTTTTAAAAATCTGTCGATTAAACAATATTCCTGAATCAGAAATGCGATAAGCAGATAAAACACAAGTATATCATGAAACAGTGCTATACGAGTAATTTGTATTAGAGATAGAATAAATAATGTAAGTGAAAATATTATAAACGGATATTTGAAATGTCGTAGAATCTCACTTTTTTTCAAATAGCTGATTATAAAATAATAACTTGTTAAGGGAAGAATGGAAAGCGAACTATAGAGAATAGAGTGATATATATTGTTCCCTGTTATATCTCTCAGGTAACATATTATATTCCATGCAGCAAGGTTGATGCAAAATATGGCAAAGGTCTTATTTAATTTGTTTTTAGTATCGGATAAAAATACTATTATTGCAAGGAATATATTTAATATTGCACCCAATAGTATAACATTTGAAAAAGTCATAACTGCATATTAATATAAATTCGATTAAAAATCAATAGATCTTTCTTCCTCGCCCTCCCTTTTCCCTGTCATGCTGGACTTGATTCAGCATCTCATGCAAGATCCTGATATAAATTCAGGATAACACATAAGAAAATAGTAAATCGTAAACCGAAATTTGATAACAGTAAAAGCAAATCACCGTATCTACCCTATTCCCATTCGTGCAATTAGTTCTCAATTAGTATAATTGTAGGGGAAGATCCCTGTGCCTGCCCTCTTTCTCTTCGTGTAATTTGTATTAAATTAGTGTAATAAAAGTAATAAATTTTTCTCTTCTCTTTTGTGTAATTCGTTATAAATTAGAGAATTCGTGGTG
>JAGLYS010000210.1 GCA_023132105.1 Caldifarciminota bacterium | reverse complement strand
ATCTTCGGATTGTTCGGGTTGTCCAAAGTGCTCTTTTAGATAATTGATTATCATATAAGATAAATCGCTATTTTTATTTAGAATTTTACCGAATAATTTAACTGGTTCCTCAATTTTACCCTTTTTTACCATCAATTCAGCTTTATAAAGAGATGACAATAGTCCTTTATTATCAATTTTATATGCTTTGTTGATAAATTTTTCTCCAATCTTTTGATTGCCACTCAATATCGATTTCGAACCGATATAAGCAAGATAATCCGAATAATTATGCTTTGAAAATACTTTTTTAGCAATATTAATTGCAATATCATATTTTTCTGTGTTTTCCATACATATAATTTCCATTCTGTCGATTATTTTATTGTCTGTTTTGCTTAAATTGAAGCTATTTCTAACATCATTTATTGCTGAAATTGCATTTTCAAAGTCATTTATATAGATATAATCCTGTATTAATTCAGTATGAATAATTATCAGAGTTTTATTATTCAATGATACTCTTTTTGTAAGGAAATTATGAATGTCTAATGCTTTATGGTATTTGTTCATCAATCTATAAATATGAGCGAGTTCCAAAAAATACTCATAATTATCGGTATTTTTATTGATTAAATCCAGAAGGTATAATTCAGCTGTTTTATAATCCCCTTTTTGAATATAATAATCGATTTCTTTGCTTTTTAGATCAACATTACCTTTTTTCTTTCTGCCAATAAGGATATTAACAATTATTAATAATATCAATAAAAGAATTAAGCCTGTGATGATAAAAAATGAAGTAAGTGTCATTATCCCTCCTCTTCCTTTTCCTCTTCTACTTTATTGCCAATTATTGGTAAAATTCTGATTTCATCTAATTCCACTTTTAGATCTCTAATGTGTTTTTCCAATTTTCTAATTCTACTTCGGAATCGGATTTCATCTCCAATTTTAATTATCAACATAAATAAAAGACCTGCCATGAAGGAATACAGCATTATGAGAACAATAGGTATTGCATTCCAGTAGGTGTTGAAAAATTTTATCGAAACATATACTGCATTGTTTTCAATACCAATGATTATTCCGAAAATAGCAAAAATAAAAAGAACTACAATTGTAAATATTCCCATTATATCCTCCTAAATTTCAACTCCGTAAGGAGTATTTCCTTTTATGGATTTAACAATAACATTAGTAACGGGCTTTATACTGCCTTTATATATAATTACCTTATTTCCATCGGTTCTTCCACAGTTTTCATTAATGTTTCTTTTGCTTTTTCCTTCAAAAAAAACTTCATAAGTATTTCCGATCATTTCAAAATTTTTCTTAAAACTGATTTTGTTTTGAATGTCTATTAAATTATTCAATCGCTCTAATTTTATATCTTCAGGTATCTGATTATTCGATTTGGAAGCAGGAGTTTCTTCTCGTGGAGAATATTTAAACATATATGCAAAATCGTATCTTGTTTCTTTTATAAAATCGAGTGTCATATTATAATCTTCCTTCTTCTCTCCTGGGAAACCCACAATTAAATCGGTCGTTAAAACAAACTTATTATCAGCACTCCTTAGCTTATCGATAATCAATCGATATTTGCTAATTCTATAACCTCTATTCATTTTTGTCAATATTCTATCAGAGCCTGATTGTACAGGTAAATGTAACGATTTGCATACTCTCTTATCGGAAAATATCAGATCAATCAATTTATCATTCAAATCTTTTGGATGGGAAGTGAGGAATCTAATTCTTGGGATTGATGTTTCTTGAAGAATCTTTTTAACCAAATCGGGGAAGTCAAAATGATTGTGTTTGTAGGAATTTACATTTTGTCCGAGCAATGTAATATCTCTGACTCCCTTATTGTATAGAAAATTGATTTCATTTATTATATCATCCGAATCCCTTGACTGTTCTCTTCCCCTTGTATAAGGAACGATACAATATGTACAGAAATTATTACAACCTCTGATAACAGGTATAAAATTTGTTCCGGAGTGAATTAAGGTGTTATATAAACCATTATATGTAGCTGTGTCATATTCGCTTATGTCAAACTTGCTATTTTTGATAATATCAGGTGCTTTGTTATACTGATTGGGTCTCAATATAAAGTCGATTTTAGGAAGAATATCCGCTACTTCATTTTTAATTCTTTCAGCCGTACACCCTGCCAAACCTATTTTTACATCTCTTCCCTTTTTATATTTTAACAAATTTTGAATTCGTCCGAATGCACGCTTCTCGGCATGTTCCCTTACACTGCAAGCGTTGACGATAATTATATCCGCACTTTCCTCGTTATCCGCCTTTTCGTATCCATTCTTGTCCAGAATGGATGCCAACAGATCGGAATCATACATATTCATCTGACATCCGTATGTGATAATAAAGTATCTATACAATTTTTCCATAAAGTTTATCTTCTTTC
>JAGLYS010000021.1 GCA_023132105.1 Caldifarciminota bacterium | reverse complement strand
TCATTATTGAATATTGCCCATTCCGATACAGTTCTACTCTGGCTTGGATTTCCTGAAAATAGTTCGGGTGAACTCAATACGCCACCGGATACGAACGAATGGGTTGAGCAGTTTAGTTATCCTGATATTACATGCACAGGTATAAATTATTCTGTTAATATCGATTCACTTTACGGGCTTATGATTGCAACAATGGCAAAGGATAGCACAGATGTAACCATAACAAATGCTCACTTGAGAGCTTCGGGTAATATATTCGAAATGCCGATTACGGATACAATAACAGGTATAATCGATTATTCTTATTATAATGATTGGGTAGCCCCATTCGAAGAACGGAATTACCATCTTATAAATTCATCCGTAGATGCATGGAATCTGTATTTCTTTGGAGCGGGGGATATGACAATTAAAAGCTCGATATTCGGTGAGTGTCTTTCTGCCGGGATGTGTAATACAACATTAATGAATACTACGTGTGACGGATCCGGCGGTCATATCGGAGCTTCGGATTCAAGTATGCTAACAACATTTTATACATCACTATACACTGATGCATTACTCGAAAGTAAATCCATATCATTTTTCATACTTACGAATTTCACATCAGGTCATCTGATCGCAAGGAATAGTGCCATTAATATTATGTATAATACGGTGCTTGCGAACCCGATACAGGTGTATGATTCGGCAACGGTGATTGTTACAGGGCTATATCCCCCATCCCCGGCTTATATTGATGATACGATATCGATTGCGGGGAGTGCCTTAATGGTAAAAGCTCCGGGTTCGATATTTCAATATGAAGGATATAAACTCGAATATGCTCCGACAGAAGATACTATGGCATTCTATTCGATAACGGATATAATACCGGAACAGGTTTCGGACAGTGAACTCGGTAAGTTTATCACGGATAGTCTTGATGTCGGTTCGTATATCTTAAGGTTATGGTACTATTACTCGGTTTCCGGTATAGATAGTCTTTCATTTGATAATTCGATTTACCTTTCATATAATACCGGTATAGCCAATGGTGATATATCTGCAAATACATCTTTTTCTATTCGATCTTTGATATATAATGATAATATAAAGATCGAATACGGTTTATCTCAATCGTCTGATATTGAAATTGCATTATATAATCTTAACGGACAAAAAATATATACGATTTATAAAGGTTTTAAAACAAAAGGGAAATACGATACAATTTATAATATAAAAAATCTTTCGAAGGGTGTGTACTTTTGCAGTTTGAAGATAAACGATAAATTGTATAAATCCATAAAATTTATTAAATGAGAACAATATGGGGGAGCTATACCAAAGTGTGACTTGACATCTTATACGGAATTGAATAACCTATAATATAATGATTTGATATTGTAAAAATTGAAGAATATAATGAGGAATAAAAAATCAAAATGATTCGATATAGACAAGATGATTTAATAATAAAAGATGAAAATATCAAGATTATATGGTTAACTATATAAGCAAATCCATATATTTGATTATAGCTGAAAGGAGGTCAAAATGATCAAATTGTTACGGTTCGTTATTATTGTTCTAATATTAGGGATTCCATTAATACTTGGGGCACAAAAAGGATACCGTTATGCTGTTGTTGTCAGTAACTCTACCCTTGCGGATTCCGGTTGGGCAGAAGTCGTTGACAGTCTTATATCAAGACACTCTGCTCAGGTTTTTTCTTATACAAGCGATATCTGGGAAACGCAAACACAGGTAAGTGCATATAAACCCGACTATATTGGTTTTGTTTGTAAGTATATCGATACCCCCCCTGCATTTGTTAAAAATGACTTCTGGCCTTATATAAGGCAATTAGACTCAGACCCCTATCCGGATGCAATAGGAGGAATCATAACCGGTTGTGATGCATCGGATGCATTAAGGATCGTTACCGGACCATCTCTTCTTAAGATAAAAACTATGCTTGGTGGGACAAGTAGCTGTAATGTTAATTATTTCCCACAGGGGATAGGAACAAATGAAGCAACTTATGGACGATATTATCTTAAGCATCCTGATTCTATAAAGGCAGTAACCTATGATGACGGACCACAGGATAGAACCGAGTGGCTTGTAAAAATGATAAATGGCGATAGCTTGATTTTTGGTAATTCGGTTGACATCTTTGTAACCTCAGGTCATGGAAGTCCAAATTCCTGGTTGATGCATTATGGCACTCCTAATTATGAGGGGTATTTCCGATCTAATGGATTTGGACATCTCTATGGTGACCCTAAATCCGGTTCTGACATAGACATTATATCATCACATCCAAAGATATATTTTGCTCTTGGTAATTGTAATATCGGTCAGGTCCTTGATGCCGGCACTATGGTGCCTTCATGGATTCATAGTGGAGGAGCATACCTCGTTACCGGTTATGTAATTCCGGAAGGAAGCTCCAGTTATCAACATGGTGCAACAAAGGCGTATTTCTGTTTACAGGATCATTATTCCTGGGCTACTGCTTTTATGTTAGGTAATTGTTCCTTTGTATTCGATTTGGCGAACAATACACCGGGAGTCGGCAGTCCCCCGGATTTGAATGGTTCGGGTTTGTATGGTGACCCGGCGATTGATGCACGAATACCGAAAGGTCCGGGATATGTATATGATACGATTCTTTATACAAAAGAACTGATTGTAAACGAAGGGGTCGAGCGTGATACAATTACTTTTAAAATAACAATGAACAAAGATGGAAAGCCCGGTTATACAAGTAAATGGGGTTATCGTTCACCGATCTGTCTCTTTCCATTCAGAATAGATCCTGATTCGATTGAAATCATCGATACAAATGCAGATACAGCAGTTATTACGGATAACTTTGTTTTACTCTATATATGGTATCAAGGTCAGGCAGACTTGCCAATTGGTACTGAGCGATGGGTAACATTCGCGGCAAAGCAGATTACAGGTATAAAAGAGATAGAAATCGATCAATCATATCCTGAAAGAATAACTTTATTTGAAAACAAACCTAATCCCTTGATTGAAAATACTACAATAAGATTCTTTATGAATAAAAAGTCAAAGGTTACTTTAAAGATTTACAATAGTAGTGGAAGACTGGTAAAGATATTGATCGACGGTAAAATGAATGCAGGATATAATGAAATAGAATGGGACGGACGAAATGCTAACAATAAGAAACTTATTTCCGGCATCTATTTCTGTCGTTTAACATGTGGTTCGGTTAATCGGACAAGGAAATTAGTATTGATGAGGTAATAAATACGAGGAGAGTCCTTTAATTGAAAATATGGACTCTCCTCATTTTTATGATGCAGGAATTGAAATAATGAATAAATTTTCTTTGATATTTGAAATTAACAGATATAAAATGGAGGAATTATGAAAGATACGGAAGTGAAATCGATACGAAAATTTGATAACATACCATATGCAAAACGCCAATTCGTTTTAGTATTGGATGACAAAGTAATAGAAGCTGAAAATATTGCAAAAGAGAGGGCTAAAAAAGAGGGGCAAAAGAGCAATTGGAAATTTATCGGGCAGGTTACACTCGCTTTACTCGGAATTGCAGCTGGTCCTCCGGGTATTCTCGTTACATTACCAGCGGCAGCCGCTTTGATTATAAAGGATGTTGTTGATTCCGTTACATTTATAAGAACGCATGGAATTGATATTCTTACAATTAGCAGAACAGAATCAAAATCTCTTATTTTTCCTCCCGGACATCCTTTGAATAATGTTATTTATGCGGGGCATCCTACAAACAGTAAAATATACTATTCTCTTGCTGATTTTCATATGCGTGTATTCGAACATAAATTTATAGAAGCTATAAATTTACTTATCGGACTTGGAGCTACTATGGTAAATGTGGAAAGTGTCGAGGGTTATACAAGAGAGGATACGAGATCAATAAATCTCTCGATCCCTATCGGTTCGGTTGAAGCGGGTGTTCAATATGATAAGGACAGGAGCAAATTACAACAGGCGATTTACACCGCTACACTCGAGCCGAAAGAAGATATTATATTGCCTGATAATATGGTCTGGTATTCACATGAACCGACATGGCAGCAAATTGCAAAAGCGAGACAATTTAGTGGATTAAAAGAATTTTCTTTGAAACTTGATTATAATGATGACTTCGGGGTTAATGCAAAACTGTTTGCAAGGGTATCGGAAACGGGACTTGATATTGGTGGTAGAATCAAGGATTATCAATCTACGAACTGGAAATTAGAGGGAAAATTCAGTGAAACGGGAAAAATGTACAGATGTAAATGGAAATCGGAAACAGGTGAACGATGTAAAAATCTTACAAGTCATCCCGGCAGGTATTGTATTCTTCATAGAGAACATATTAAAAAAGAAGAAATATTCGAAGGATCTTTAAAGAAAAAAGTAAAAAGAATTTCAAGACGAATTCATATCATTCAATGTTCAGCCACATCGAAAAAAGGAAAGAGATGTAAGAGGAAAACATATAATCCCAGTGGTAAATGCTGGCAACATGAATTATAATACTGACTCAGTTGCCATTGATTCGAAATAGAGGAGTAGATAGTGATTAAAATAACCGTTATTCCGAGTAATGTATACATTGAAAAGGGGAGGTGTTGTCAATACTTGAATTTTGATTTCCTTTTGGAAAATACGACAAGTGAAGAGTTGGAAATCAACACAATTCAGGTTTTGATTTTTGATAGCGGACACAAACTTTTATCACGGAGATTTATTAACAGAAATGGCTCTCCGGCAAGTATTTATACATTGCCAAATATTAAAATTGCTCCGAAAGATACACTTTACATTTTCAATCCTTTTTATTTCTTCGATGCCGATTTGAAATTCAAAAGTCTGTATTATACATTTTATTTCGATTCACCGACGAATATATGGAAATATAAATCAGAAGTAATTATCAATCCTGTATATTACGAAACAAAAACAGATTTGATTTTGCCTTTGAATGATAGACTTATCGTTTACGATGGTCATGAATTTTATTCTCATCACAGGAGAATAGATTTGACTCATCCAATGGCTCGTCAAATTGGCGTAAAGGCGAATTCCGGTCGCTATGCCTATGATTTTTGCGTTGTTAACAAAAATGGTGATTTGTATAAGGGTGAAGGTAATTCCAATGAAGATTGGTTTGGGTTTGGAGTAAAGGTTTATGCCCCGGGTAAAGGTAGAATTGTTGAGGTGGTCGATAATATACAGGACAATATCCTCGGTGAGAGGATGTTCGATTTTGATGAGGTTTCACGAAATCCCAAAAGTATGGCTGGTAATTATGTTATAATTGATCATAAAAACGGGGAATATAGTTTGATTGGTCATTTTATGCAAGGAAGTATCGATGTAAAGGAAGGTGATGAAATAGAACAGGGGCAGTATATAGCAAAAATGGGTTTTTCCGGTGCAACTGCAGATTGGGTACATATTCATTATGAATTACGCGATGGAATCGAATTGTTCGGTTCGGAGGGACTTCCTTCCTATTTTGGAAATTTCAATCGTATTCTCGGTTCGAATATGATAAAGGTGGAAAAAGGACAAATCGACACCGGAGATATTGTAGAGTCTTTATTTAAAACAGTGGACGGTGCTTGACAATTTCCTATTTTCTACCCGTTCCAACTGGCAATTGGCTTTCCCTTTAGTCTCGTTGCCATCCATACCTTTCCCCTTTGTCATTCCTGCGAAAGCAGCGAATCTGTTCCCTATTTTCCCTCTTCTCTTTCGTGCAATTTTCCTCTAATTCGTGTAATTAAAGCAAAAA
>JAGLYS010000209.1 GCA_023132105.1 Caldifarciminota bacterium | reverse complement strand
TTGTATTCTGCCTTTGCATTTATAATTGCATATATCATTCTTGCATATGTACAGGTTCAGGGAGCCGGGTCATTAATAGCATCTACGATGAATATTCCTATTTGCTGGGGTATAATCATTGCCGGAATAGTAATAACAATTTATATTACCCTCGGTGGACTATGGTCAATTAGCCTTACGAATCTAATGCATACAATTCTGTTGTACACAATGATTATTGTAGTATTTATAACTGGTTATATAAAGATTGGCGGTTATAATGGTCTCTTTCAATTACTAACTGCAACAAAAGGAGCAGCTGTCGCGAAAAGCTATTTCTCTCCATTTGGTATTGGCTTTTCACAAGTATTTTCATGGCTGATAGGTGGCATAATGGGAGTATTTGCTTCCCAAGCGTCGATACAACCTGTCTTTGCAGCAAAGGATTGGCAAACAGCAAGAAAGAGTTCTATTTTTACTGCTTTGTTGATTATTCCCATAGGTTTTCTAATGTCTACTATCGGGATGATTGCCGCTTCCGGAAAATTTGGGGCCCCTCCCACAGCAAAACAAGCCCTTCCAAATCTCCTGATGAACAGTAATTTTATACATCCCATACTTGGCGGACTTGCAATAGCCGGTATACTTGCAGCAATCCTCTCGACAATCGCTCCCGTTATGTTTGCAGTAAGTACTATAATATCCAAGGATATTTATCAACGCTTTATAAATCCCAATGTTGAAGACAAAAAACTTCTAAGGATGTCCCAAATGTTTACACTTATAACAGGTATTGCCGTGATTCCTCTGGCTCTTACTATGAAAGGATTTATTCTTGATACGGCATATATAAGTTATGCGATTAGGGGTGTTGCTGCAATAATCGTATTGTTTGGTATATACATCTCCAGCATTAGAAATGCTAGAGCCGCTACATATACAATTATCGGTGGAACAATAATGGCTCTGATAGCTACGATTTTCAAATCATATATACATATCGATAAGGTTTATATGGCTTTAATCTCAGGTGTATCTATATACCTTATTTATGTGTTTATTAGTAAATTAAAAGCGAATAAAAAAGAAGCGGGTTAAAAACCCGCTTCCGATTTCTTTTTAAGTTCAAATCTGTAATCATCCATATCAATAATTTTTCTTGCAACACCCGTTTCAATCGCCGCTTTTGCTACCTCAGGAGTAACATAATAAAGCACTCTTGGATCCAATGGTTTTGGTATAATATAATCTTTACCGAACTTCAATTCACTTTCATTATATTTATTCCTAATAGATTCGGGAACATCTTTATGAGCCAAAAGAGCGAGGGCTTTTGTCGCAGCGATTTTCATTTCTTCATTTATTTCAGTTGCTCTAACATCAAGTGCTCCTCTAAAAATGTAAGGAAAACCAAGCAAATTATTAACTTGATTGGGGGAATCGGATCTTCCCGTTGCCATTATTATATCGTTTCTTATTGATAATGCTTTTTCATATGATATTTCAGGATCAGGATTTGCCATTGCAAAAACAACAGGATTTTTATTCATACTTCTAATCATCTCTTCACTGAGTATATCCTTAACAGATACTCCGAAGAAAAAATCCGCACCTATAATTATCTCCTTTAATGTGGATAAATTGGTATCCTGAGCAAATTCAATCTTATATCCATTTATGTCTTGTCTTTTTTTCGTAATTAATCCTTTCGAATCACACATAAAAATATTTTCTTTCTTTATACCGAGCTTATTATAGTATTTTGCACAAGCAATACCAGCAGCTCCTGCTCCGTTTACAACCATTTTTATCTCTTCTATCCTCTTTCCTACAATTTCAAGGGCATTCAATAAAGCTGCTCCGGATATTACCGCAGTGCCATGCTGGTCATCATGGAATACAGGTATATTCATTATCTTCTTAAGCTCACTTTCAATATAAAAACAATCCGGAGCTTTTATATCTTCAAGATTGATACCTCCGAATGTAGGTTCTATGAGTTTTACTACTTTAATAATTTCATCGGGATCCGAGGAATCAATTTCAATATCAAAAACATCGATATCTGCCAATTTTTTAAACAACATCCCTTTTCCTTCCATGACAGGTTTTCCCGCCAGAGCTCCGATATTACCAAGTCCTAAAACCGCACTTCCGTTACTAACAACCGCAACAAGGTTGCCTTTGGCAGTATATCTATAAGCATCCTCACTATTTTTTTCTATCTCAAGGCAAGGAATAGCAACTCCGGGAGTATAAGCAATAGAGAGATCTCTGGAATTATTCAATGATTTTGTCGCAATAACTTCGATTTTACCCTTTCTTCCGGATTCATGATATTTTAAAATCTCTTCTCTACTTATCATACATCATAAACCAATATCAAATATTTTAACTTGGATTTTATCTTTCAAGAGCTTAGCAAATCGTTCCGCATCACTTTTATTGCCTATAATAGAGCCATAGTGCATAGGTATGGCAACATCGGGCTTTATATCAAGAGCTGCTTCAGCAGCTTCTTCAGCTGTCATAACATATGTTCCCGAAACAGGTAAAAGGGCAATATCAACATTCATATCCTGCATCTCCGGAATTCTATCCGTATCACCGGAATGATAAACCTTAACCCCTGCAATATTAAGAATGTATCCCACCCATTTATTTGCTTTTGGGTGAAAATATTTATCAATATTGTAAGCAGGGACCGTTTTGAATTTAAAATCTTTCAATTCAATTTCTTCACCTATCTTTGCAACAACTGTTTTATGATTTCTTATTTGATTGATTACATCATAAGGGGCAATTATTATAGTATTCTCTTTCTCTATCCTTTTTATATCATCTTTGGAGAAATGATCATAATGAGAATGAGTTATAAAGATATAATCTGCTTCAGGCATTTCAACTGTTATATTAAAAGGATCAATATATATAATTTTGCCCTCATAATCTATTAGAAATGTATCATGACCCAACCATTTAATCCTATTTAACATTATCTGCCTCCTTTCTCAAAATAATTAAAGAGTCAATTGCTTTTGCAAATTCCAAAGAGCTTTTTGGCCCATCCCCTGTAATGATATTTCCGTCTATAACTACATTATTGTTTTTATATTTTGCTCCATATTTTTCCAGTTCCCCTTTTGTAAATACAGAAGGCCAAACTGTTGCATTTTTATCTTTTAAAATACCAAATTTAGCAAGTGTTACGGGGGAAAGGCATATAGCAGAAATAATTTTATTGTCTCTATTGAATTTTAAAACAATATTTTTCACCAATGTATCATTAAAAAACACACTCGCACCACTTCCGCCCGGTATAACAAGTACATTAAATGAATCGGGAATAATGTTTTTAATCAATAAATCGGGTTTAATTTTTCCTCCTAACATACCCGTTATACTATCCGTAGTCCTCGATGCAACAATAACATCGTAGCCTTTCGATTTAAGATAGTCATAGGGAATTTGAAACTCTTCATCCATGTAATTTTCAGGGGCAACAATCATAATAATATTCCCTCTGTTTTCTACAACATCCCCTGAAAATAGGGGTAGTGATACAAATATAAAAATCATAATCAAAAATATTTTCCTCATCTTACCTCCATATTTTTTTTAATTATATAATCAATCTGCAAACTTTTCAAGTATAATTTTTATGAATGGTAGGGACAAACATTTTGTATCTGCTCTATTTTCTCTCTTCTCTTTGTGTAATTCGTGGCTAATTCCCCTCCCTCTCCCCTCCTCTTTGTGGTATTCCTCTTAATGAAATTAAAATTAAGTGAATAAAATGTTATCCTCAAATGTAATATCTATGGAATAATATAAATAAATCATTTAAAATGACATTGACAAGTGTCTAAATGATATGTAAAATTGTATAATTAATGAAAAGGAGGAAAAATGGGTTTATTATTATTCATAATATTCGTAATTACTGTCATCATTATCTTCAATCTTATTTCTCAAAATAAGATTTATTTCAAGGTAAACAGAAAGGTTATTACCCCGATTATCATCGGTATCGTGATACTAATTCTATTAATCAGCTCGATTAGAATTGTTCCACCCGGATATGTCGGTGTAAAGATTTTACTTGGTAATGTAAACAAATTAGCTCTTAGAAATGGGATACATCTTGTAATCCCTATTGTTAATTTAATTAAAATGGATGTAAGAACCCAGTCTTATACAATGAGTATTATGTCAACCGAAGGACAAAAGAAAGGGGATGATGCTATTCGGGCTCTTACAAAGGATGGGCTCTCAATCGATCTTGATGTTACCGTATGGTATAAATTAATGCCAAGCGAAGCTCCGAATGTTTATCAAAATATTGGTCCTGATTATGTAAGCAAAATAGTAAGACCTGCTATAAGAACTGCCATAAGGGATGTTGCTGTGAAATATTCGGTAGTTGAGATTTACTCGAAGAAAAGACAAGAGGTAACAAAGGGTATACAAGAGGAATTGGTAGAAGCTTTTACAAACAGAGGAGTGATATGCGAAAGGGTACTCCTGAGAAATGTGCAGTTACCCCTGAAGGTTAGAAATGCCATTGAGGAAAAATTATCAGCCGAACAGGCAGCACAGCAAATGGTTTATGTACTTCAGAAGTCAACACAGGAAGCGGAAAGAAAGAGAATCGAAGCTCGTGGTATTGCGGATTATCAAAAGATTATAACATATTCTCTCACACCAAGATATTTGCAATGGTATTACATTCAGAATTTACAAGAAGTTGTGAAAGGTAAAAATAATTCTACGGTAATAATGCCATTCGATAAAGGACTAACACCTCTTTTAAATATTAAATAGCAATCGGTTTATTATTTACATAAATATAGAGGGAGACATAATCTTTTGTCTCCCTCTATATTGTAATATAATATAATATGAATTTGAAGAACCCAAATATTTCTTCAATTTATAGACCGATATATCCCGTACTTAATACAACATCATCGAACCAGCAAATATTATCTTCAGGGTTGTTATGAATATATATCCCTAAACTGATACGCTTTATTTTTAGTTCGTTTGTTGTTCTCCAATTAAAACCGGTCATGTGTAAATATAATTTTCCATCGATCCATGCCGCCATCTCCCCGTTATCATTCCCTGCATCATTTGCTTTTATCATCATTTCCATACAGTACCAACGACCTCTTTCAGGAATAATAGCAGAATCCGGATAAAATACATTTCCCCAATACGGACCACTATTGTCGGGTAGCATTTCATGCCAGTAAGCATAAAACTGCATTCTTCCCGGTGGGGTTAAAGCTTCCCAGCTACTCCATGGTTCGAATCCCGAACCGAATCTGTCGTCTCCATCAGGTTTTATGCCTGCCATACCCATTTGATTCCACTTATTTTCCCCTTCAACGGCATATAAAGAACAGAAATGCATACCCCATCCCTGATCAAATGTTGAATCGAATTTACAATACCACCTGAAATGAACCTTATCATATCCGGGATGAAACCAGTATTTTATACTTGAAGTAGAGGAATTACTATCATTATAAAATGCGGTACATCTAAGTGCCTTATTTCCCGAATGAGCAGTTTGTACATTATCGATAATATCAGGAGGTCCATATGCATCGAACCAATCATCGTAATTTCCATCTTCGAAATCATCCTCGAAAAAAATCGTTCCCGGTTCCTCCAAAGGATTTTCCGTTTTATTTGTACAACCTGATAATATCAATACTATAAAGAACAGACATATAGCAAATAATTTTGCATCGATTCTTTTATACGACATTTTTACCTCCTATATATTATAATAAATAGCACATTCATAGTCAATTAGCTCTACTATAAATCAAGTGGATATTTTAGATAGTTATATCTATACCTATCTACTCCAAATATAAAATTTCATATTGACAAATTCATTTTTTTATGTATAATGTGTGTTTAATATATTAAACTTTTTACTTTATATGGAGTTATCG
The DNA here is from genome assembly GCA_023132105.1 of Caldifarciminota bacterium. Taxonomy (GTDB): domain Bacteria; phylum Hydrothermota; class 32-111; order QNBC01; family QNBC01; genus JAGLYS01. The sequence goes on along the minus strand of JAGLYS010000209.1, from coordinate 5,675 downwards.
TGACATCAATAGAAATTATAAATAAGATCGGAAGCAAACTGCAGGCACTTCGTAATGCACAGGGATTAACTCAGGAAGAATTGGCAGATAGAGCCGGTTTAACTAAGGGATTCATATCACAAATCGAAAGAGGACTTACCTCAATTTCTATTGAAAGTTTAATATTGCTATTAAATGCACTTGATGAAGATATAACGGACTTTTTTCAAGAATCGGATAAAGAAGACATAGTCTTTAAGAAAAAAGACAGAGTCGTAACAAACAAGGATAATTTATCAAGGTATGAATATCTTATTCCGGGAGCCCAAAATTGGAGTATGGATCCTGTGTTAATAGTTTTAGCACCTGACAATAGCGGATTATCCGAAAATCCTCATGAGGGCGAAGAGTTCGGATATGTTCTCGATGGCTGCATAGATTTAGAACTTGATAATAAACATTATAAAGCAAAAAAGGGCGAATGTTTTTATTTCGACAGTAATGTTAAACATTCAATATCCTGTTATGGCAAGAAGAATGCAAAAATACTTTTAATATTCTCCCCCATTTCTTATTAAGGAGGTATCGGTGAAATCATTAGGGCATCATATTCTGGTTGAATTATACGGTTGCGACCCCCATATCTTAAATAGCATTGAAGCAATTGAGAGTGAGATGAAAAATGCAGCTATAAAATCAGGAGCAACAATTGTTGATACTTCCTTTCATATGTTTAGTCCTTACGGTGTAAGCGGAGTAGTAGTAATCGCCGAATCTCACCTTGCAGTACACACATGGCCCGAATATGGTTATGCAGCCGTTGATCTTTTCACATGCGGTGACGATGTTAACCCATGGACAGCATATAGATATTTAGAAAAGATATTCAAAGCTCAATATGCTTCAACTGTTGAGATAAAAAGAGGACAAATGGATTCAGTATTAAAAGGCAAAAAGATGCGTAAGAACGAGATAAATACACTTCTTGGTGAAGGGATAATATGATAATCCAAACACCGACAAAGTTCTTTCTGGTCGCAGGAGCTAGTGAAGGTTTCAGCAAACTTAATTCGTTTGACTGTGCTCTTCTTGCTTCAGGCATTGGTAACACGAATATTTTAAAAATGAGTAGTATCCTTCCACCGAAATGTAAAAGGATTGAACCTGTTCGGCTTCCTTATGGTAGTTTGATTCCTACGGCTTATGCCTCCATTACTAGTGATCAACCCGGTGAAATTGTATCTGCTGCTGTTGCTGTTGCCATACCGGAAAGAGATGATTATCCCGGACTTATAATGGAATATTCCTCTCGCGGAAAAAAAGAAAATGTTGAAAATATAGTTAAAAAAATGGCTGAAGAGGGAATGAAGGTTAGGAATGAAAATATAAAAGATATTCTCATTAAAGGTATTGAGTTTAATATAAAGCGTATAGGTACTGCCTTTGCAGCTGTTGTGTTATGGGATTAAAAGTATAATATGGAACTATGGTTTACTGAAATATTTTCTGAAAACACTGGCATTACAATAAAAGTAAAGAAAGAAATAGCTTCTGAAAACAGTGATTTTCAAGAGATGTCAATTATTGATACATATGAATTTGGTAAAATTATGATACTTGACGGGTTCATTATGCTAACGGATAAGGATGAATTTATATATCATGAAATGATTGCTCATGTTCCTCTTTTTTCCCATAAAAATCCTGAAAATATACTTATAATCGGGGGCGGAGACGGTGGTGCGGTAAGAGAAGTATTAAAACACAAATCGGTTAAACATATTGATCTTGTCGAAATAGATGAAATGGTAATTAGTGCTTCTATTGAGTATTTTCCTCATATTTCATCCGGATTAAAAGATCCAAGAGTTACAATCAATATATGTGATGGAATAAAATTCGTAAAGAATGCAAATATAAAATATGATATAATAATTGTGGATTCTACTGATCCCATAGGTCCGGCAGTGGGATTATTCCAAAGGGAATTCTACAGATCAATCTATGATATTCTAACCGAAGAGGGGATTCTTGTCGTTCAAGGCGAGTCTCCCTATTATGACAGCTGTAAAAGGAATTTCATTGATATAAACAGAGAATTGAAAGCCATTTTTTCATTTTCAAGACCTTATTTTGCATTCATCCCTACATATCCTTCAGGTATGTGGTCACTCGGATATGCTAGAAAAGATGGAACGGATGTTACCGAACCTGTAAGAAAAAAGAATTTTAATACAAAATATTACAATAAAGAGATACATATCGCAAGTTTTGCTCATCCTGAATTTGTAAAGGAGCTTCTGGGATAATGAAATTTATGGACTCCGTAGAAAATGTTAATACAAAGATAAAACTTTTTGGTGTTCCATTTGATTCGACATCAAGTTTCCGAGCAGGTTCCAGATTTGCTCCCGATGAAATAAGAAAATTCTCATATAATCTTGAATCATACAGTCCAGTCTTAAAGAGAAACCTATATGATGTTGATTTCTCCGATATGGGTAATCTTGATCTCCCTTTTGGGAATACGAATAAATCCATCAATATAATAACCGATTTTGCCAAATACATTCTTGATAATAAATCCATTCCAGTGGCTATTGGAGGGGAACATCTTATCACTTTTGGCATTTTTAAAACGATATATGAAAAATATCCTGATGTCAAAATAATTCAATTCGATGCTCATGCAGACTTAAGGGACAATTATATTGGAGAAAAACTTTCACATGCAACTGTTATGAGAAGATGTTCGGATCTCTGTGGTCTCAATAATATTATACAGATAGGTGTTCGATCGGGGACAGAAGAAGAATGGGGAATAACGAACGATACCGTACTAATTAAAAGCAAAGATGATTTTAAAAATTATTTAATAAATATATCATCTCCTGTTTATATAACAATAGACCTGGATGTACTTGATCCTTCTATTTTCCCTGGAACAGGAACCCCTGAAGCCGGTGGATTTAGTTATAATGAACTTATGGATTATATTTATCTGCTTGAAGATAATAATATTGTCGGATTGGACATAGTCGAATTCTCTCCCCCATATGACCCTTCTGGTATTTCAGCGTCTACAGCTTCAAAAATAATTCGTGAAGCATTATTGATATTATAGAAAGACAATGAAAGGGGAGATCTACCACGAATTCACAAATAATAGGGAATAGACGACAGACATCAGACGAAAAGGAAGAGAGAAAAATAAACACGAATTACACTAAGGGAAGAGAATTATCTTTTTGCTTTAATTACACGAATTGAAGCCAATTTCACGAAATCGAAGAGGGCAGACACAGGGGTTTGCCCCTACAATTTCTATTTACAATTCACGATTTACGCTCTCTATCCGTTCCTGTTGGTGTTGGTATTCCCACAATAGCAATGCTATTGGCTCTTGTCACTTGTGAATGTTATAAATAGCTATCTACTGTTTGACCTAATGTTTGTTTTACTATATTCTTATTAATAGAATGTATTTGATCTATTAAATAGAGGAGGTCTTTGTGGAAATAAAAGGGACAGCAGTAGAACCTACAAAAAAATTTGTTAGAGAAAAGTTCGGCAATCGATATATCGAATGGTTAAATTCACTGTCTGAAAATTCAAGAAGGATTATGACTGATAGTATATTAATAAGTATGTGGTATCCGATAAAGGATGCATTTATCGAACCGACACAGAAAGTTTGTGAACTTTTTTATAACGGCAATACTATTGGAGCAAAAGAATTAGGTATATATAGTGCGGATATGGGTTTGAAAGGTGTTTATAAAATATTCGTTCGTATAGGTTCCCCTAAATTCCTATTGAAGAGAGCCAGTATGATATTTTCGACATATTACAGTCAAAGTGAAATCGAACTTATTGAAGTCGCTGACAATAAAGCAATTATGCATATATTGAAATTCCCCGAACCTCATGAATTGATAGATCTTAGAATTTGTGGTTGGATCGAAAGAGCACTTGAAATTAGTGGCTGTAGAAATGTAAAAATCGATATAACAAAATCTCTTTCAAAGGGAGATGATTTAACCGAATTTGTAGCTGAATGGAAATAAGCGAAAATTGAGCATTTAGTTGGCATTAATAGCAAAGAATCAATAGTATTTATAAATTTTTGTGTTTAATTATTTTGCCATCTACGATAAATATAATATCTTCACATAAATTAGTAGTTAAATCTGCTATTCTTTCAAGATTTTTTGTTATTCTCTCAATATGTAAAATACCCTCTACTTTATCAGGATTAGTCCTTATTTTACTAATCAATGATCTTAGTATTGTAAGTCTTAATTTGTCAATATAATCATCTCTCTTGCAAACATCATTTGCAAGATTAGCATTCATATATACAAACGATTTTATACTATCTTCGAACATATCCAGTACTTCCTCAAACATTCTTTTTATTCTTTTCATTTCTTTGATTTCAGGTCTTTCTATTATATATAGAGAGCTATTTGCTATATTGGCAGAATGATCTGCAATTCTTTCAAGATCATTATTCATTTTCAATGACATAATTATCATTCTCAAATCGATTGCTTTCGGTTGGTATCTTGCAATGAGATCAATACATCTGTTTTCGATTTCAATTTCAATTAAATTTGTTTTAGGTTCATCCTTTTCGATAATTTGAGTTAATATATCTCTATTGTTTTTTCCTATCCCCTCTATATTACTTTTAATTATATTCTCAATAAACAAAGAATATTCAACTACCTCTTTCTTTAATAATTCTATTTGCTCTTTTAGCATACTATTTCTCCTTATCCAAATTTTCCTGTTAAGTATTTTTCTGTTTTTTGATTCTTTGGTGTAGTAAATATTTTATCTGTTTCTCCAAATTCAATTAATTCTCCAAGATATAGAAACATTGTATAGTCGGAAACACGAGCAGATTGAGATAAATTGTGTGTGACTAATATTATTGTAACAAGATTTTTAAGTTCAACTAATAATTCTTCTATTTTATTTGTTGATTTTGGATCTAATGCGGAAGTCGGTTCATCGAGTAAAAGCACCTCGGGCTGTGTGGCAAGAGCTCTGGCTATACATAATCTTTGCTGTTGTCCACCCGAAAGTGAGAATGCAGAACTATGAAGTCTGTCTTTAACCTCTTCCCATAACCAGGCATCTCTTAAACTTCTTTCAACAATCTCAGCTATTTTATACTTATCTTTGATTCCTTTTATATGTAAGCCAAATGCAATATTATCGAATATTGATTTTGGAAAAGGGTTGGGCTTCTGAAAAACCATTCCAACCTTCATTCTAAGTGAGTACACATCAATGCCATTTTCATAAATATCCTTATTATCTATATATACACCGCCATTAAGCTTCATCTCCCCCACCAAATCATTCATTCTGTTCAGTGTTTTTAGAAATGTAGATTTCCCGCAACCTGAAGGACCAATTATCGCCGTTAATTTATTTTTTGGAATTGAAACGGTAATATTTTCCAAAATTTTCTTACTATCGAACCATAAATTCAAATTTTTAACTTTTATTATATAATCTACCATTTTTTACTCCTCCTGATTCGATAACGAATATATATGGAGATTCCATTAATAATCAAAATTAATAATATCAATATCAGTGCAGTTCCATAAGCAATGGGAACTTGATGTTTTGGTGATGTTCCCTCTGTCATAAGTGCATAAATATGATATGGAAGTGCC